>JASJDF010000056.1 GCA_030065715.1 Xenococcaceae cyanobacterium MO_188.B19
CAAGGAAGACTTTGCTCTGTAGATAAGGCTAATGTCTTGGATGTCTCCCAATTATGGCGCGATCGCGTCACAGCAATGGCAGAAAATTATCCTGATGTGGAACTCAGTCATTTGTATGTGGATAATGCAGCAATGCAGTTGGTTCGTGCTCCTAAGCAATTTGACACTATTGTCACTGGTAATCTTTTTGGCGATATTCTCTCCGATGCTGCTGCTATGCTGACAGGTAGTATCGGAATGTTACCTTCTGCTAGTCTCAGTGCAGATGGTCCTGGTGTCTATGAACCTGTACATGGTTCAGCACCAGATATTGCAGGACAAGACAAAGCCAATCCCCTGGCACAAGTGCTGAGTGCTGCTATGATGTTACGCTATGGCTTGAATGAACCTGAAGCAGCTACCCAGATAGAAGATGCTGTAACTAAGGTTTTGGATGCTGGATATCGTACAGGAGATATTATGTCTGAAGGGATGAAAGCTCTGGGCTGTAAAGCAATGGGAGAGGCTTTACTTTCTGTTTTGAGTTAACATTAGCATGGGTAAAAAATATTTCCAGGTGCTTGTATTTCAGCTAAATCGAAACCCAGCACCTCAATCCAGACTTTTGCCCCACATCTTAAAGGTTTTTCTGGTTGATAAACAATTCGACAGGGATAAGGTATTTCTAACCTATTCGCATATACTTTTTGTTTTCCTCTAATCACAATTACAGGTTTTCTGTCTTTGACACCCCTTTTGTTATTTTGTTTGATGTGATTGCCATTAATATGAATTATCGTTTTTTTTTGATTTCGCTTTTTTCCAGTATTGCTATCTTCTTGAGTTTTCCAAGTTCCCCGTCTTCCTCTTGTCCCAGGAATAATAGTCGGTAAACCATCAAACAGAGGAATAATCCAACAACGACCAGACTTGTAGGCACCCACGACCCTTCCCTGATTAAGCAGAATCAGTAATCTTCTGGGGGGAATCCCTAATAATTCAGCAGCCTCAGTAGTGTGAATATACATGGAACATTTGGTTATAGAAATAGATTATTAATCTTATAGTACTTAATATTTAGGTACTATAAATAATTTATCTACCAAGAATTTTCTCAAAGATTAAGCAAATGTAACAAAATGCAAAGTATAATGACTGAGTCAAGTAACAAAAGTTGTAGAGAATAGTAATTTTAAATGCGTGTTGCGATCGCTGGAGCAGGTTTAGCTGGATTAGCTTGTGCTAAGTACTTAGTAGATGCAGGACATACCCCTATTGTCTTAGAACGCCGTGACGTTCTAGGTGGTTTGGTTGCTGCATGGAAAGACGAAGATGGAGACTGGTATGAAACAGGGCTTCACGTCTTTTTTGGAGCGTATCCGAATATGCTCCAATTATTTAAAGAGTTAGGTATTGAAGAGAGATTGCAATGGAAAGAGCATACCTTGATCTTCAATCAGCCAGAAAAACCTGGAACTTATTCACGCTTTGATGTTCCCGATATCCCTGCTCCTTTCAATGTCATTACTTCTATCCTCCGTAACAATGATATGTTGACATGGGAGCAAAAAATTCGTTTCGCTGTGGGATTATTACCAGCCATTGTCAGAGGGCAACAGTACGTCGAAGATATGGATCAATACAGTCTTTTAGAATGGTTGAGAAAGCAAGGTATTGATGACCGAGTCAATAGCGATATTTTTATTGCAGCTTCTAAAGCCTTAACCTTTATTGACCCTGATGATGTTTCTGCTACTATCCCTTTAACTGCTCTTAACCGCTTCTTAAAAGAAAGGTACGGTTCTAAGGTGGCATTTTTAGATGGTTCCCCCACAGAAAGATTGTGTCAACCAATGGTAGATTACATCATAGAACGAGGTGGAGAAGTTAGACTGAATGCACCACTAAAAGAAATAGTAGTTAATGAAGACGGAACAGTTAAAGAATATCTGCTTAGAGGTTTAGATGGAGCACCAGACGAAGTAATAACAGCAGATATTTATGTTTCTGCCATGTCCGTCGATCCTTTGAAAGTAATGCTACCTCAACAGTGGCGCGAAATTGACTTTTTCCAAAAACTAGATGGCTTAGAAGGGGTAGAAGTAATCAACCTACACCTCTGGTTTGACCGCAAGTTAACTGATATCGATCAGTTACTCTTTTCCCGTTCCTCTCTTTTAAGCGTCTATGCGGATATGAGTAATACTTGTCGTGAATATGCCGATCCTAATAAATCCATGCTGGAATTAGTTTTAGCACCAGCCAAAGACTGGATTAGCAAATCCGATGAGGAAATTTTAGCAGCCACAATGGAAGAGTTACAAAAGTTATTCCCGCAACATTTTACTGGGGAGAATCAAGCTAAACTCTTAAAATCCAAAGTGGTAAAAACCCCACGCTCAGTCTATCGTGCTATTCCAGGTAGACAAGCTTACCGCCCAACCCAAAAAACCCCCATTAATAACTTTTATCTTGCAGGAAGTTATACTATGCAAGAGTTTCTTGGAAGTATGGAAGGAGCGGTGCTCTCTGGTAAACTAGCTGCTAATGAAATCACTAAGGATTATCCTGCTATTTCATCAGATAAAAAAACTATGGTAGCAACAGGAACTTAGAACCTATCTGCTCCAAATCGACCCATCCAATGAGACAATGCTGATAAACTTGTAGAAAATCTTTGATTTTTCTACTTTACTGCCCTAACAAGAGTGTTTCTGCTTGCTGTTGAATGCTGCAAATATCCAAACCCAAACCGAAACCAAATCTAATATCCGTCGCCGAGTCTTATGAGTACTGCCGTGAAATTACGGCAGATTATGCCAAAACCTTTTATCTCGGTACCTTGCTAATGCCTAAAGAAAAAAGTAGGGCAATCTGGGCAATTTATGCTTGGTGTCGTCGTACTGATGAACTGGTAGATGGAGCAAAAGCTCGATATACTACAGAAGAAACTTTGGCAGAATGGGAACAGCAACTAGAATCAATTTTTGCAGGGCAACCCATAGATGATACAGATGTTGCCCTTGCCGATACAGTAGAGCGATTTCCTACGGATATCCAGCCCTTTCGCGACATGATTGCAGGGCAAGGTATGGATTTATATCGTAACCGTTATCAAACTTTTGAAGAATTAAAACTCTACTGCTATCGAGTTGCTGGTACGGTAGGATTGATGTCTAATGCAGTTTTAGGTATTGGGAATTGTAATAGCAGTGTACCTTGGGAACGCGATCGCAAAATCTACGATCCAACCAAAGAAGCAGTAGCTTTGGGCATAGCTATGCAGCTTACTAATATCTTGCGAGATGTGGGAGAAGATGCCCAAAGAGGCAGAATTTATTTACCTCTAGATGATTTAGCAGCCTTTGACTATACGGAACAGGATTTATTAGCAGGAGTTAATGACGAGCGTTGGAAGGCAATGATGGCTTTTCAAATCAAACGGGCTAGACAATATTATCAAGATGCAGAAAAGGGCATTAAGTATTTAATTAGGGATTCTCGCCTACCAGTATGGGCTTCTCTCATGCTATATCAAGGAATTCTAGGCGCGATCGAACGTAACAATTATGATGTATTTAATAAGCGAGCGTTTGTTGCCAAACCGATGAAACTAGCTGCTTTGCCTATTGCGTGGTTAAGAGCGCAAGCTTTGTAATTATCAGCTAGATTGTCTAAACTTTATGTTATTTTAATCGTTGACCTTTAGACTACGCAGACGATTTATAGCTGCTGCCAACTCAAAGCGACGAAATAAAACTAAATCACCTTGGGGAAAATCAGTAATACTATCTAATCCCCTAGTTGCTATTTCTTCCATGATTAAATCTAAAACAGTAGAGAGATTAGTTTTATTGTCTATATAATTTTCTTTGCCATAAACCATAGCTGATGCGATCGCGATTAACTGTCCCCGATCTACAATTTGTTCAATAGCTGTTAGATCGATATCTTCTGTACCAAAGGTAATTTGATTGATATCTCTGGTTTTAACTTTACTATCTCGTTTATGAGTACTGGGATCGATACTTTTCGATAAAGGACTGCGGGGGGTAATAGTTCCGAAATTGTTTCCTCCTTCTGCTTTTCTGTCTGTAGGATATTTTAGCGCGATCGCACGAGCCTGTTCTGTGACATCATAGGGTTTATAGTCTTCCATAGCTATGACTGTATCAGCCACTTCAAAGTAATCACCGCTTCCCCCCATCACTAAAATCGTCGAAACATTGTAATCATCATAAAGTTGGCGAACCTTATCGATAAATGGGGTAATGGGTTCTTTTTCCTTAGCAATTAAAGCTTGCATTCTGCGATCGCGTATCGTAAAGTTAGTCGCAGAGGTATCTTCATCTACTAAGAGTAATTCTCCTCCTGCTTCTAAAGCTTCCATAATATTTGCAGCTTGGGAAGTGCTACCACTAGCATTAGTAGTAGAAAAGTGACTAGTGGAACGTCCTTGAGGTAAATGGTTGATAAAAGGAGATATATCTACTCCTACTACACTGCGACCATCTTCTGCCCGAATTTTAACTGCATTGGGACTAGTAACCACAAATTCTCTTCCATCCCCAGGAAGATGATTATAAACTCCTAACTCAAGACTTTGTAAAAGAGTAGATTTACCATGATAACCACCGCCGACAATCAGGGTTACTCCCTCCTTAATGCCCATTCCTTTAACTATTCCACAATTGGGACAATTAAACTCTACTTCTAAATCACAAGGAGATACAAAAGGTACGGGATTGTTTTCTAGAGGACGAAAATCAATACCACTGCGTCTGGGTAAAACAGCATTATTGGCAACAAAAGCAACTAAATTCCTAGTTGATAATTGCTCTCTGATATAGTCTGCATCTTCTGCTGTTTTTACATGGTGCAAAATTTCTTGAGCATTGAGGGAGCGATGAAGTAAAGCAGAATCAACAATATCAGGTATATCTTCGCATAACATTGCTGCTGCTTGGCGACCCAAAACCCTTCTTCCCCTAGCTGGTAATCCAACGCTAAATCTAGCTTCCACATATCGCTCATCTATTAATATTGATGTACGCTCTAAAATTTCTTGTCCTGTTGGGGCAATTTCGATTAAACCACTTTTTCCTGTACCACGATGAGAACTAATTCGACGGGAAACTTTCTGAAACTGGCGTGCCAGATAATCTCTTAAAGCAATATTGCGACTAGCAGATTTATATAATTTCTGAGGGAATTTTGCTACAGATTGGGGAATTTTTACGCGAAATTTACTAGGAGCAGCAAAAGGATCTCCTTGTACATAATCAATTATTAATGTGAAGTCAGAAAATTGGTAGTTACCTTTGATATTTTTATAAGATTTGTAACCAGCACCATCAAGATTTAATAGAGTAGAACGTAAATTTTTATCGGACATATAACAGTATTTAAATAGACATTATGAATCCATAAAAAAGACCTTTTATGTAATCCAATACAATACATAAATATATTGTATTTCACAATTAGTCACAATTTTCATCCTAAGCCAGACAAATCGTGAGAGACTAAAAGTAAAACATATTATTGGATTTTTTGACTTAAAATCTGCTGCTTAAAATTTGCTTAATTTAGATTGGAACTAATGACTGATACTAAATCTTCCGAAAAAATTGGACTAGCTTCTCACTTAGTTAATCAGATCCTGGCAATTAAACCATTAGCTGATTTTGCCAAAAGTCGAGCGCGCAACATGATGATTAATCGGGCAGAGTCTATAGGGGTACCTTGGCGAGAAAATTGCCGTAAATTAAGCGATCGCAACTGGAACCCAGAACTAGAAGCAGTAACAAATCCTTCCCTAAATTATCCCCATTATTATCTAACATCTTTTCATGCTTACGAATCAGGTAATATGAGTTGGCAAGCAGCCTGGGAAGTAGAATCTGCTGCTCGTGCAGTCCACGCCAAAATTTGGCAAGATGCAGGAGTAGAAGGAGATGCTCAATTAAGAGCCAGTTATCACAATGTATTGCAACAACATTTAACCATAGCACCACAAAAAATTCTCGATCTTGGATGTGGTGTAGGGATGAGTAGTTTTGCTCTACAAAAAATCTATCCTCAAGCGGAAATTACAGGAATCGATCTTTCTCCTTATTTTTTAGCAGTAGCTCAATATCGTTCTCAGGAAAATTTTGAGCCAAACTCACAAGAATCTCAAATTCAGTGGCTACACTGTGCTGCGGAAGATACAGGTTTACCAGATAACAGTGTCGATTTCGTCTCTGCTTGCTTAGTTTTTCATGAATTACCTACTACTGCTGCTAGAGCAATTATTAAAGAAGCCCATCGGGTGGTACGTCCAGGAGGATATTTGGGAATTATGGATATGAATCCTAATTCAGAAGTGTTTCTAAAAATGCCTCCCTATATACTCACTTTGCTCAAAAGTACTGAACCTTATTTAGACCAGTATTTTGCTTTAGATATGGAAAAAACTTTGACTGAAAGTGGATTTAATCAACCCACAATTACGGTTAATAGCCCACGTCATCGCACGATTATCGCCACTAAACCTGAAACTGTCTAATTGAGTTGTTAATGGCATCATCGTTAAAATATTAGTTATAAAGGACTTAGTAACTTAACCCATAGTTTACCTAATTCTTATAGATTAATTTCCCAGAAATTATATTTGCTAACTAAATTCAAGATCTAAAACTGAAACAATTACTGATAATCTAATGGTTAATACATCTAACGGCGATCGCTCTAATGGTAATAGTGCCACTAATCAAGAGACTAAAATTCGGATTTTGGTGGTAGATGACCAAAAAATGATCCGCGAGGGTTTAAAAGCCCTAATTAAAACCGAAGCTAATCTAGAAGTTGTTGGCACTTCTGATAATGGAGAAGATGCCATCAAACAAGTAGAAGCCTTAAATCCAGATGTTGTCCTTATGGACATGGAAATGCCTGGAATGGATGGTGTTACTGCAACCAAAACCATTTGTCAGAAATTCCCTGATGTCAAAGTTCTAGTACTGAGTACCTTTGATACCCAAGACTATGTATCTCACTCTTTGAGTTCTGGAGCTATGGGCTATCTTCTCAAAGGAACCCCTGCTAAAGAGTTGACTACGGCAATTCAATCAGTTTATTTGGGATATGCTCAAATAGGACCTGGAATCTATCAAAATTTACCCCTTACTCCCAAAGGAGATGCCCAAAAGCTGCCCGGAACTCCTACCTTTGGTACTATTCAGACCCAAAAACCCCCCGCAGAAGAACTAAGTCCCCGTTTAAACGGAAAGCTAGCTGAAGTTAAAGAATCTGAAGCCAATTCTTCGGCTCTAGCCATCAAAAATAAATCCGCCATTGTACCCCGTAAATTTGAGCAAACAGTCATGTTGCGCCAGTCTCCCAAGTGGTCGAGAGCCACAATTTGGGCTGTAGCTGGGGTTACTGTTTTTGTTGTTAGCTGGTCGTTCATCGCTAAAATCGAACAGGTTGTACCAGCAATCGGACAACTTACACCCGAAGGTAGCGTTAAAGAAATCCAAGTCCCAACTAACGGGGTTATCAAGGAAGTAAAAGTTGATGAAGGAGAACAAGTACAAGAAGGAGATGTTCTCTTACTTCTAGACTCTACTACTGCTAAAGCACAGTTAGAATCTTTGACCAATGTTCGTCAATTTCTCTCCCAAGAGAATAAGTTTTATCGCGCTGTAATGAGGGAAGAAATACCCCTTGAACAAATTGAATCTGCAATAACCAGGTTGAACATTCCCCGAGAAGTTGGCTTTTTAGCTCGCAATCGCGCCCAACTCAAAGCAGAAAATGATTTATATCGTGCTCAACTAGGAGTCAATTCAGGTAACCTTAGTCCACAACAAAAGATTAGACTCAGAACTGCCCAAGCTGAAATTCGCTCTCGTACAGCAGCAGCAAGACTGGAAGTAGAACAACTAGAAAAACAACTCAACCAAAACCAACTACAATTAGCGGATGCTAGAAAGCAACTAGTTACAGGTCGTCAAGTATTAGAAGAAATTAAACAGCGTAACCGAAAATCCATCGCTCAGGCGGAAGCAAGTTTGGCAATTGAGGAAAAAACTCTTAATTCTATTGCTCCTCTAGTAGAAGATGGAGCCTTAGCCAGACTACAACTGGATAGACAACAACAAGAAGTTAATGACCGTCGTGCTAATATCATCGAATCTAAAGCTAGAGGTCAAATTGAGTACAATAACCAACAGCAACAAGTTACCAGTACCCAAGCAGAAATTCAAAGATTTATCGAAGAAGAACAAAGACTCAGATTAAATATCGCTCAAGCCAGAGAAGAACTGATCAACACTACAGCTTTTTCGGAAAAAGGAACTTTTGACAACATCGCCCAAAACGATCAAAGAATTGCTGATATTGATACTCAGTTAAATAAAAGTATTGTCGAAAATGATAAGCGGATTCAAGAGATTAACAGTCAAATTAGCAGAGCTGAAGAAACTCTCAAGTATCAAACTGTTTACGCTCCTATAAGTGGTACTGTTTTTGATCTCCAAGCCTATCCTGGTTATGTTCCACCAGCAGGACAAAATGCTCAACCAGTTTTAAAAATTGTTCCTGAAGATACTCTAATAGCAGAAGTCTTCATCAAGCCAGAAGATATCGGTTTTGTACAGAAAGACATGGTAACAGATGTTAGAGTTAGTGCTTTTCCCTTCGGAGAGTTCGGAGATGTTAAAGGCAAAGTTATCTATATTGGCAGTAGTTCTTTAGAACCTAAACCCCAACCTCCTTACAATTTTACCCGTTTTCCTGCCAAGGTAGAGCTAAGTCAACAATATATGGAAATTAATGGTGAAGATAAACAATTACAGTCTGGGATGTCAGTACAAGCTAATATTCGAGTTAGAGAAAATCGCAGTGTTTTCAGTATCTTCTTTGACAAGTTCTTTACCCCATTAGAAAAATTCAAAGAAGTGAGATAGAATTTTTCCTAACTAGTCAGTTATCAAAATTTTAAGTAGGGACAATTTATAATATGAATTGTTCCTACTTTTTTTATCAAATAAAATTTATCTAGTTAAGATAAATAAACTACCATCCCCGCCTCGACCAAGTCTCATATTTTCGTCAATATAAGTAACGTTTAAGCTGGGAATTCTCCCTTGAGGATTTCTAGCTACTACAACTTTAAAAGGATCTAAAAAACTTGTTTTGAATCCGAAAATTTGATTAATTGAGAGAAATCTTTTTTTAAAATCAACATTAATTTTACTATTAGGAAGTTGATCTTGTTCTGTATTAACTGGCTCAAAAGTAGCTGTTACTCTTACATAACCTGATAATAAACCCGAACTATGTTTGACATTGGCTTTGTTTTCAAAAGAACCATTATTAACATCAATAATTTGATAAATTTCTCCTACTTGCAAACCGAATGGCAATTTTCTTAGAGAACGAATTTCTCTGGCGGTAGAATATTGCAACAACCAAGAACCATCAAGTAGGTTGGCATTATATAAAAGGGGACGAGGAAAAGGATTTAATTTCTCTAAAGCTAAGGTTAAAGTAGCTATTTCCTCAACTTTTGACTCAGGAATTTCTACATCAGTAATAGGAGAATTGTCGATAGTTTTAAGCTCTTGCTTAAGTTCTTCAATTTTTTTAAGTAAGTTTTGTTTGATTTGTAAGCGATTTTCTGTTGTTGGCATTTGTAAAATAGTTATAATATCGATCTAGTCTATAGCTTTGATCGCGACCATACCAATCATTTAACAGTATATTTAACATTGCTTGTTCTAGTTTTTCACAAATTTCGGTAGGAGTTACTACTTTTTTTTGTGTATACTGGCTTGTAGAGTACATTCCTTCAGCAACAATCCCTTTATCAACTTTAAATGCAAAATCTCTTGCATTTTTCACTTCTACAGATTTTTACAATAGACATTTATTTAGGGGTTTTTCTAAACAGATTTCGTGTCAGACGCAATTAACGGTAAATAGTTGTAACTTACAAATACAATACATAGACTAATCTTTAGTGCATTATTTTAAATAAATAGGTTAGTAATCCTATTTCAAGCAAAAGTTTGAGCTATATTGTTCATGGTACGAAATAGCTTTAATGGCTGCTCTGGGAAAGTTTGAAAATCAAATCTTTGGTAGAATCTTACTGCTTGTTTGTTGATCGCATCTATATGCGAAGCGGTATCCTTTAGGACTACTACTGCAAAAGAAGCAACTTGTTTACTAGCCTCCAGACTTTTATATAAAGCATCCATTACTAATAATTTTCCCCATCCCGTGGATTGATAATCTTCATCTATGGCTAATCTGCCAATTAGAGTAACACCAATCCATCAAAAGGCGATCGCGAATATACAGATCAGGGTATTTTTGAAACCAGATCTTTACCAGAAGAGCAAGTTTTAACAGCAGTCAAGATGTTGTTAGATGCAGATGCAGAAATTAATATAGCTAATGAGGAAATAACCCCTATTAGTGCAGCAGCCACAAGGGGATATTTACAAGTAATGGAATATCTTTTGGATCTAGGAGCAAATCCTGAAATAAAAAATGAAGATGGAGACGATGCTTTAGATTTTGCCGATCTATATGACCAAAATGAAGCCTTGGAATTGCTCAAAAAGTATACTGGGAAACTAGATTGGAAAAGTATATACGACAGAGAAGAATAGGAAGCAGACGAAGAAGAAGATAAATGGGGGGAAGAAGTAGCAGAGCCAAACTTTAGTGAAGCTGCAAAAAATCCCGAATATAAACAAGCTGTTAGGGATTTAGGGGAAATTTGCGGTAGTAAACCAGTTCCGTTACACAATATTCCTGGCTGGTTTCAAATTCACGTCAATACACAAAAAAGTCCTGAAATCGATACTGAAGAAATACAAAAACAATTTTTACCAAAGGGATGTTTTGTTTACGAGCCAAAATATTATTACAGTAAAGGAATGAGAAAACTGTGTATTTTACCTACTACCAACAAATACGAAGTAATTGCTTTGCATCATACCAATGGTGCTAATTATGATGTTGGCACTGGTTATATTATCGAGTGGCTCAAAAAACTGGAGTTAAAACAGCCTTTTATCCTAACTTGTATTGCTCATGATACTTTATCTGGTCGTTTTCTGACTCCAATTAAAAACCCAGAACAATTAGCACAGCAAATGTACGATCTTTGTTCAGATATTGTCGAGCAAGGTTGTGAATCTGTAGAAAGGTTAGCGGAAATTTTACAAAACGAGCAGAGTTTATTTTTTTGGTGGGATTAGATATTGGATTTATAGATAATATTGATTGAAAAAGGCGATTATATCTAAATTCAACCAATTCAATATTTCAACTAGCAACAACTTTGCGTTCGTAAATATTTGGTTGTGGAAGATTATCATCTTCAATTAATAATTCCAAAACCTCTTGTGCATTCTTTAATGCTTCTTCATATCCAATTCAATTACTTTTTTGATAGTGATAGCGGGCTTGTAAAAAATAAACTCGATCGCCTTTAACTTTATAAACTAAACGATGTTCTAAATCGATGCGACGCGACCAAGTATCAGAAGCTATATATTTTAAAGGTTGGGGTTTACCAATACCTTTAAACAATACCTTCGCCAAATGAGGAGCCAAAATTTGAGATGAAGTCAAGAGGGCTTTTGTAGGAAACTAGGTTTACTCCTAAACAAAGTTCTGCAAAGCCCATGCCAGAAATTCTAACACTCCTGAGCTGCCTGACATTTGACCTCAACAATACCAGCCTGAAGCATCTGGGTTGTGTAATCCAAGCGATGTTAGCGATGAGTGGTCGAGTAACAATGTTGGGGATATCCCGATGGGCGGGAAAAGGAGGGAGTTATCGAACCATTCAAAGATTTTTCTATAGCCCTCAGAATTGGCCAACCCTAATGTGGGTGTTCTTCCGCACCCATTGCTTTTGTCCTCAGGAAAAGTACGCTATTGCCGGGGATGAAGTGGTTACCACTAAATCAGGTCACAAGACCTATGGGGTGGATTGGTTCTTTTCTAGTTTGGCGAGTCGCCCCGTGAAAGGATTGGCGTTCTTTGCTCTATCTCTGGTAGGTCTGGAACAAAGACAATCCTATCCTTTACGTATCGAACAGGTAATTCGACCTGTGGCAGAAGCCAAAGCTGCTCTGACAAAGTCTTCAGCTCAGAGCAAGGGCAAGCGAGGTCGTCCCAAAGGCTCTAAGAACAAGGATAAAACTCAGGTCAACCTCTCCCGTGAACTGTTGCACATTCGAGGTATGCTGTCAGCTTTGCTGAGTACAATGGGGGGAAGCATTCCCCTGGAATATTTGCTCCTGGATGGGAAGTTTGGTCATAATAATGCGGTGCAAATGACCCGTCAACTAGGGTTACATTTGGTGAGCAAGTTACGTTATGACAGTGCCTTATACTTACCCTATCAGGGGACGAACTCTCGTCGCAAGTATGGCGATAAACTCAAACCCCGTCAGCTTCCCCAGCAATTTCTCTGCCACAGCACCATTGAAGGGGATTGGCGCACAGATATCTATCAGGTGCAAGTACTCCATAAGGAGTTTGCCCAACCCCTCAATGTGGTCATTCTACTCAAAACCCATATCATTACCCAACAACAAGGTCATGTCATCTTATTCTCCAGTGACTTAGAGCTCACCTACAATCAGCTCATAGACCTTTACTCCTTGCGGTTCCAAATTGAATTTGATTTCCGTGACGCTAAACAATTTTGGGGCTTGGAGGATTTTATGAATATTTCCCAAACCGCTGTTACCAATGCGGTGAATCTAGCTTTCTTTATGGTCAATCTCTCTCGTCGGCTCTTACGGGACTTTCGACGAGCTCAACATTCACAGTTCAGTATTCTGGACTTAAAGGCTTGCTATCGAGCTGTCAAATATGTTGACGAGGTCATTAAATTACTTCCGCAAAAACCAGAGCCGATTTTAATCTCGCGCATCAAGAATCAGGTGGCCAACCTCGGAGCAATTCACTCGGTTCCTGTTACGGGTATTTCGCCTAAATAAGCTCTAAAATAGCGCCAAAATTACTCCTTCCTGCTCAAAAACTCTTGACAGGAGAGACTTTCTCTGAGTTTATTTTGGCGAAGGTATTGAGTGAAGTATCGAGAATCTGGGATTTCGCTAACGTAGTTCAATATCTAGCAGCAATGGCAGTTCTTCTTGGAGTAACATACGCTGCTCAACACTGGGAGGCATTCTGAAAGAATCAACTTCTAACGGAATTTAAACAATTTTGACAATAACGTATTAGTTCGTCATTAGTTGAATAGTTGGTCTTAAACTTCCATCTATATCTCCTTATTTATTTTTCAAGAAGTTATTAAATTCAATTAATTCGGCATCAGTTAAGTGTAATCTAGAGCTTTTACCATATCGTTTAATCAAATAATCTTTTCCCTGTCTCTCACTCCAGCCTAATCGTTGCATTGAGACATCTATTTCTTCTTTAATGTCTTCCCAATCGATAACTTCTGGCTCTTGCTCCTGGCAAAACAAATTACCCTGTCTAGTACCTTCAATAACTGCCAACTGAGATAATTCTGAATCACTCAAAAGATTAGCTTTAATCCAGTTGATTTCAACTTCACTTACTTTACCATCGGCATAAAGAGAAATTAATTCATTATTAGTGCCACAGCCAATAACCCTGTCCTTAACCTTATTAGCTCTATTCTCCAGAGTAAAGCGATCGCGACTTTGATAAGGATAAGACAACCAATCAACAGGTGTAGCAGGGGAATTATCAGGGCTTAAATCCACCTCTGTTTCAGTCACAGTATTAGTTTTAGCCTCTGCTATACCTTGTCCTAATTCTGAAGTAAAATGACCTGATCACAGACGTTGATGAATTTTTGTTAAACCATTGAGATAAAGTTCGAGCAAGAGCATCAGAATAAATATTGGGTTGAAGAATTTGTCGAGGAAAGCATAGCCAAGAAAAATTATCCTCTATCTGCCATGAATCGGGCTTCTGTCACCATTTGTTAAAAACTCAGTCCACAAGTTAAGCATTCAACAAGCCTCCTTTGATGCCCAATCCAGTACCAGATCTGCTCAGAGAAAGCGAAAGAAATGGGAGTAAGAAGTTCAGCTCCTTTCAATTGTCTTTCTCTTGACTCCTTTGAGGAATTCCCCGAATTTTTTCCGCGATTTTATTTCTTTTCCTTAGTGAACTTTCAGTATTGAGGAATTCAAGTAATGAATCTGACGACAATTGATGATGTGAACAACACTTTCTCAGTGGAAGTCGAGCAACAGAAGGACTCGGTGCAAATTTCTACCGAGACAGCAATGGTAGAACTCTTCTTTAACCCCTATCGTCTCCGTCTACATAATCTCGCTAGTGGCAAGACTATCGTTAGAGAACAGTCAGGTGGTCTTTTTTACGAACGGGACGGAATCACTTATGGAGTCAAAGAGGTAACTGAGGTTACGGAATTAAGTGATGGGGTTCAGCTGACTGTAATTACTGAAGAAGGGCTATCTGGGACAGTTACGCTCCAATTTTTGAGCGATTCTAACCTGCAAGTAAGCTTTCAACCACCTCAGTCAGAAAGTGTTGAGGCAGTGGGAGAACGTTTAATTTCTCCTCAGAGCGAGTTATTGTACGGTCTAACTGAGCGATTGAGAGATTCACAATCTTTGTTCCCTGGTCTAACTGAAATTCCTCTTGAAGACGTTTTACCACAGGAGGTTGGGTCTCTGAATCGAAGGGGTGAAACAGTCGAAATGCGGGTTCGCCCAACTATTTCGCTTTATACACCTTTCTACCAGTCTTCACGAGGCTATGGTTTAGCTGTAGAAGGAACTAGTCTGGGAGCCTTTGATTTAGCTGATTCGGAGTCAGATACTATCAGTTTTCGTTTCGAGACGGGTACCAGCCCAGAGAGTCAACAGCTCGTCTATAATCTCTTTGTGGGACCAGAGTATACTACCATTCTTGATGAGTACACTAAGTTGACAGGAAGTCCTGAGATCCCCCCTGACTGGGCTTTTTTACATTGGCGATGGCGGGATGTACTCGAAGCAGGAGAGACGAGTCTACTCGACGGCGTACCCGTAAACGCGCAGTTGGCTGAAGATATTCTCATGTATGAGATGTTTGACATTCCGTCTGGAGTCTACCTCTTTGATCGTCCCGTATTAGAGGGCAATTTTGGCTTTGGGCGTTGGGAGTGGGATGAGTCACGCCTGCCTAATCCTGATGCCATGCTTCAATCACTGAAAGACCGAGGCTATCATCTGGCACTCTGGAGTAGCACTTTCATGTGCGGAGCCTTGCCTGGAGATAATGGTCGTGAAGCTCAGTCTCTGGGCTACTTGGCACCAGGTTCCAAAGGATTACCTCTTTGTACCGAGATTGGACTGTTCAACAAGGTTCTCGACGTTACCAATCCTGATGCTCGTGCCTGGTGGAGAGATAAAATTGCTGAATTTCTTTCCGAATGGGGCATTCAGGGAATCAAGCTAGATCGAGGGGAAGAGCAGATTCCTTCTAAAGCCACGGATATTTGGTTTGATGGTCGTTCTGGCATTGAAGTTCGCAACGACTACCCCAATCTTCAGGCTCAATTACACTTTGAGGCTTTGGAGAAGGCTAATCCCGACGGAGATTTTGTTCTCTTGTCTCGTGCTGGATACAGTGGTACTCAGCAATACTCAGTTTTTTGGGGAGGGGACACGGCAGGAAGTACTTTGTTTGGATTGGGTTCGGGAACTAACCTCGGTTTACGTAGTGCCATCATCAGCCAGCAGAGAGCAGCTTTTATGGGAATGCCCATCTGGGGTTCGGATACTGGTGGTTACTACGAATTCAAAGAGCGGGAGGTATTTGCTCGCTGGCTCCAATTCAGTGCCTTCTCTGGCATTATGGAGATTGGCGGACAGGGAACCCACGCCCCTTGGGATATGCCAACCGAACCCAACTTCGACCGAGAAATGATCGAGATCTATCGTCGCTACACTAAGCTAAGAGAGATACTTCAACCCTACATCGTCGCAGCAGCGAAGGAAGCTTCTACAGGAGTTCCCCTAGCTCGACCAATGCCTCTAGTATATCCTAGGGTTCCTGAACTAAAAGATCTTTGGGATCAATACCTATTTGGTTCTGACTTGCTTGTAGCTCCGATTTGGGAAATTGGACAGCGCAGCCGAGACATTTACTTGCCCAGTGGCACTTGGCGGAATTACTGGGATTCCAGTCAAGTATATCAAGGTCGTCAAACTTTGACAGTAGAGGCACCTCTCGGGATCATTCCTGTTTTTGTGCGTGATGGTGCAGCAGTACCTAGTCCTAATGCTTTAATTGATCTAGACACAACTTTGACGAGGGAGATTCTGCTTTATAATATTTCAGAATCATCGCCAAAACCGTCCAGCTTGTCTTTTGATGGGAGTTACAATCATCTCCGTACTAAACGAAGATCTCTTTTTAGAGAATGGGAAACCGTTATTGGGAGTAAGGAGTCCGACCTTTTTATTGCGGCTCCAAACGGAATCTTCGATGGCATTAATGATTTAGTCTGGACTGGAGACGGCAACGATGAAGTGGATTCCGTCTCTGTGACTTCAATTAATCCTGATGCCGGGAATAACCTAATCTTGACTGGCAATGGAGATGATTTGATTTTGGTTGGACGCAACGATCTGGTTAACGGCGGTAAAGGACAAGATGAATTTGATGCCTTGGACAGCGGGGGAGGAAACCATCTTTTTGGAGGCTCAGATAATGACAGCTTCTTTTTAGGAAGCGGAGATATCTTAGCAGGTGGGGAAGGTAATGATAACTTTTTTGTAGGAGAAGGAGGCAATAACATTCTGACAGGGAATTTGGGCAAAGATCTCTTCTGGATTGCCAATGGTACGATTCCTGACCAATTGAATATTATTACTGACTTTGCCATAGGCGAAGATCTGCTTGGGCTTGCTGGTACAGCTAGTCTGGGAATCACCTCTGTTGAAGATCTAACTCAACAAGTAACGAAAGACGGTTTGCTTTTAGACTCATTAGGCGACTTTCTGGTTCTTCTTCAGGGAGTAACCACGCCCCTGGAAAGCGACAGCTTCTTATTGACTCAGGCTATTATTGTCTAGAAAGGGGACGAAAAATAGCGCAATTATTGTTGGATAGAACAATCCAATCTTACAATTCTGAGAAAATTTCCCCTTAAAGACTAGAAAGGGCATCTTTCTTCTTCTAAATATATCGAATTACTTAAGTCTTTACCTTCTGATGACGATGAAGCTGTGGGAATCTTTGATCGCAGTAATGAAGATTTATTTCTCAAAAGATGGTTCAGGACAAGTAATTATCTATATATTCATTCTGCTGCACCACCCCAAAATATATCCCCATTCCCACAGCTTAAGCTACTTCAGGAGTATCAAACTTAGCCTTACACTGATTCAGCCACCGACCAAACAACGTCACTTCTTTGTCAGACAAGACATCTAACTTCGACTTAGCTGCGCCATAGATTCGTAATCGCTTATCCCCGTCCCTTTCATTCCTAAGATAAGGCAATCGTTGATTAATCTTCTTAAGTATCTTCTCAACTACGGTAATGGGACTATCGTTAATGGCAATGCCACATCCCAGAATTTGATTAAACCTCGCCAAGTCCGCAAATACAGTTTTAGATAGTTTAATTAATTCCAGGGATTTATTACACCATTCTTTGCCTTCTCCATACGAGCTAATGTCTTAGCCTAAGTGTTTTGATAGACGCAAAGCTAAACCTGCAAGAGTCC
>JASJDF010000057.1 GCA_030065715.1 Xenococcaceae cyanobacterium MO_188.B19
GATCGCTCTGCCATAATTCTAGAACTTCTAAGTAGGTAAGTTGTTTATCGTCTAGAAGCAGGGTAAATTTATGAGTACGTTCAGATTGGGATATTTCTACTAGATAGTTCCACATTATTGCTGCTAAGACATGACAAAATTAGAGATAATTTATAAATTATTCCTAAGCTAAAACACCATTTAATATTAGTTAACCCAAACATGATTCAAAAAAGTATTTCTCTGCTAATTACGATAGCCTTAGTATTAAGTTTCAATTTGATGTTTCCTTTGTCTGCTCAAGCTATGGGAAACTCTCCTTTAAAAGGTTTAGTTACTCTTAAGGCTATGGCAAAAGAAGCAATACCCTATGATATGGCGATCGCTAATGATAAGCCAACTCTTTTAGAATTTTATGCAGATTGGTGTACTACTTGTCAGGGAATGTCTCCAACTGTAAAAAATTTAGCAGATAAATATAGTGATCGAGTTAATCTGGTAATGCTAAATATTGACGATCCTCAATGGAATAATTTGGTACAAAAATATCAAGTCACTGGAATTCCTCAATATACTTTTATTGATGCAGAAACCAAAACTGTTGATACTTTAATTGGAAAAGTTCCTCAAACTATTATGGCTCAAGTATTTGATCAAGTAGTTGAATAAAAAAGCTTATTTCACCAGTAAAATATCACAATTGCTGCAACATTCAGTCTGAAAGGATTAAATTCAATTATTAAAAAAATAACTTTGTTAGGAAAACTCAAGGAATATTGAGGAGTGTTTTAAATGGTTTCTTCAACAAGAGTAACTGGAATTCTGAATCAAGGAACATCACTTGAAGATGGAAAATATAAAATTACTAAACTACTTGGAAAAGGGGGATTTGGGATTACCTATAAATGTTTGGATACTAAACTAAATCGCTCTGTCGCCCTGAAGGAATTTTTTCCCCAAGGATGTTTACGTGAAGGAACAACAGTAGTTTCGGCAGGTAGATGGAGCAATTCTAAATATACCAACGCTAAACACAAATTTTTACAGGAGGGGAGAAATTTAGGAAAATTCAATCATCCTGGTATTGTTAAGGTATTTTATTATTTTGAGGAAAATAATACCGCCTATATGGTGATGGAATATTTACGAGGTAGAACTTTAGGCAAAATTTTAAAAATGCAAGGAGGAAAACTAAACGAAAAACAAGCTCTATACTTTATTGAAAAAGTAGGACAAGCCTTAGCAGTTTTACATGAAGCCAATTTTCTACATCGAGATATCAAACCAGAAAATATCATCATGGCGGAAGATGGCAGAATTGTTCTGATTGACTTTGGAGCAGCTAGAGATATTAGTAATAACAACAGTAAAGGATTTACTGCCATGTTAACCCCTGGATACGCACCTTTAGAGCAATATGGTCAGAGTTTACCCTACGGTACTTTTACCGATATCTATGCTTTGGGGGCGACTCTATATCGCCTTTTGACAGGGAAAGTTCCTATATCGGCTGTGGAACGGGCAGCAGGGGTTAAATTACCCTGTATTAGTGAGATTAATCCTGATGTTAGCGGTCACATAATTAAAGCTGTGATGAAGGCAATGGCAATAGATGCTTCGGAACGGTTACAGTCTGTAACAGCCTTTCTACGTATGTTACAGTTATATAGTTACAAACTAAGTAATAATACTAGTACTCATAAATTCTATGAAACGTTTTCCGATCCTTGGAAAGCTTTTGAAAAAAATTCAGATAAAGGACAATTGAATTATCAATCTCCGACTCAAAGCTGGTTTTAAGGATAATTTTTAACTAATTAAATATGAAACTCGAAGATATTAAGACTACTATTTTAGGAACCACTGGTTCAGGTAAAACCAGTTACTTGTTGGGTATGTATGCAGTGATGCAGACAGGAGTACAAGGATTTACTCTCTCAGCTCGCGATATGGATGTGGGTTTAGATCTAATCGAAAGATGGGAGCAACTTCTTTCTCTAAAAGGAGAAGATCGTTGGCCTGCTCCCAATGCAGGTACTATGGAGCATTATACTTTTGATTTTAGCTACGGATTTCGCGCCATTGAAGGTTTGGAGTGGGTTGACTATCGTGGATTAGCCTTAAGCGATCGCTCAAGTCAGCAAGATGTCCATGATTTAGCTAATTATCTAAGTCAATCCAAATGTTTATTTCTATGTATTTCAGGAGAATATCTCACAGATAAAATTACTCCTAATACGGTGCGAGAGATCAAAAGCGATCGCATGAATCAATTTATTCAACAATATATTAGTAATAATCACAACCCAACTAAAGAACAACCTTTCCCTATTGCAATTATTATTACCAAATATGACCTATGTCATCATCGAGATAAACAAGCCGTTATAGAAGATATTAGAAAACTATTTCAAGCCTTATTTACTCCTGATTCTGGTTGGTTAGTGATGATTTGTCCCGTTAGTTTGGGTAAAGAACTTTGCGAGGATCCTGATACTGGCAATATTGTTCCAGTTAATAATCATCTCCCTATAGTTTTTGCTGTATATTCCCAGTTAAGAACCTATGGAATAGAACTTAAAGAAAAACGAGACGACATTAATAAGCGTTTAAATAACTCTCATAAAAATACTTTGGTAAAAATGCTCAAGAGTCAAGAAATTAAGCAAGACAACGAGCAACTCAAAACAATTGATCAAGAAATTTCTACAGTAGAAGAAAATATGCAATTATTAGCCAAAGAATTGCAGCAAGTATCTATATTTCTCAATGGAAGCGAGGTAACAGTAGGTGTCTAAAGAAAAATGGGCTGGAATAGTTTATGGGCGTACTCATCATCTAGATTTTCGGTTTATCGCACTCCCCGAAGATTTTCAACAAACAGAACTCAGCTGGGCTTCAAGTCATATTTTGGCTACTACTCAAAAGCCCAAAAAATTGTCTTCCAATCCCCGATGGTCTTTATTTAAAAATGAATCTCACTGTATCGTTGGGGTAACTTGTATGGTGAGAGATTTACTAGAAGAAACAGAGGCTAATTTAACTAAAGATGACAAAGACAGACCCCTTTACATTTTTGTAGGGTATGCAGCTCGGCTAACCCATAGAAAATATCTTATAGATCTACCACCTTATAATAATGAGTCATTACACGATTTTAAAAGTTTATATGACCATGTCAAAGAAGTTTGGCTAGTTAAAGATTTTCATAAAAATAGTCACAAATCCATAACAACCAGCTATCAAAAACGTGACTTTTCCCCTCCATGTTTACACAAGAATTTATCGAAAGACTTAATAACCAAGATAAATTATCAAGGAAAAAGTCGTAATCAAATATTTTTATGGCAAGATACTCCTAAAAGAAATAGTCAACTTTGGGCTACTTCCGCTGTATGTTCTCATCCCACTTCTCTTTGTTTAGGAAAAGGTTATACAGAGCAATATTCACATAATCCTTTTCTCAATCACACTATTGAAAGTCAAGATATTCTAACAATAAAAGAACGATTGACATCACAGAAACCCCAAGAAGCTGAAAAAAAAAGCGACCGCCAAATAGCATCTTTCGCCAAAGTAATTACAAGTAAAGTTAAGGAAGATATTCAAGTTACTTATAGTAGTGCCTTGGAATTTCAAGCAATAATGGTCAATAATTTCGCTAATGAAAGTGAAACAAACCCTCAACAATCAGAATCAAATTTAGTTCTTTTTGATAAAAAGATTTATCATGATTTTGGGTTCAAAACTAAAGTTACTAAGCCTAAAGAACAAATTTCTGAACCTAAAACTATACAATCTGATTGGTTTTAAAATGATACCAACTCTCAAAAATTCTCTCACTCAAGTAACCTATTTCAACACAATATTAACTAATTAATATTGAACAGGGAGTAGTAGAGGTTTAGAGAAACATGAGTTCGGAGTCCTAAAGGATTCCTAACCCTAAAGGGTATATCGAAGTGTATCTGTGATAGACACCTTCGGATAAGGATATACCTTCGGACATTGTACCCTTGTGGTATAACACCTTCGGATATGATCTTCGGTAGTCGCTAACGCTGACGTCCTAAAGGATAAACCTTTTGATTAAGAGAATTAAACTAAAAAAAGTCCCCTTTTATCAGAGGACTTAGCGATTCTAACTATATATTATGGAACTTGTCAGTAATCCATTTTAGTAACGACTGCCACCTGGTTTATAAACGATGAAACTAACAGTTTGACATTGTTTAATATTGTCAAAACCAACCACGCGGATGTAGGAATCGGAATATTCAGAACGACATTCACGAACTTCTGCTAACACTTCTTGAGCAGAGCGACAGTTGAACAAAGGAAGTTTCCATAAAGTCCAGTGGTGTAGTTCAGGAGTAGGGTCTTTCTCAAATTCAACTCCAGGAATATAACCTTGTTCCAACATATATTCAATTTGACGAGAAATCTGTTGGTCGGTTAAAGGGGGTAAGTAGGAAAGGGTTTCGTAACGACGCTCTTTAGGTAATGTTTTCATGGTTTTATACTTTACTTGTTTTCATCAGAAGATTCATTAGCATCTAACTCGGTATCCAAGTTATCTGCTGGCTCAGAAGACTGAGTAAGACGCTCCAAAAGACGTCGGCGATGTTCTAAGTTTGCTTGCTTAATTGAAGTACTTACCATCTCTGGTATATATTCCAACACTTGCTCTGCTAAATCATCTCGTACCGCTAAAATCCGCATCACTAACTGTTTACCTTGAACTTCAGACATCAACTCTTGAATGTAGTTTTCGCCATCTTGAAGTTTGCCACCAGAAGAGTACTTTCTCAACCAGATAGCTTCTCCTGGGTTAGTTTCGCTTAGTTGCTCGATAATTAGCTTTACTGCTTGATAAGTTAGATAATTTTGGACAATCTCAGTTGTATCCCGTAGGATGTCTTTGGGCTGCATCTTTTTCAGTTATCAGTTATTAGTTATCAGTTGTTTGAATCTTTAAAATCACTAAATCAAAAGTTTACTTCTGATTGTTGCCTTAAGACTTACTGTTCACTGTTCACTGATAACCCTTTGGGAAGTGCGCGTAAAGAAACACGCACTTCTGTCTACTGTATTTAGAGAGTATCCATTGCTTCAAACTCGAACTTGATTTCTTTCCAAAGTTCACAAGCAGCAGCAAGTTCAGGACTCCAACGGCAAGCTTCACGTAGAACATCGTTACCTTCACGAGCTAAGGAACGACCTTCGTTACGAGCTTGAACACAAGCTTCTAGAGCTACGCGGTTAGCGGTTGCACCAGGAGCATTACCCCAAGGGTGTCCTAAAGTACCACCACCAAACTGTAAGCAGGAATCATCACCAAAGATTTCTACTAATGCGGGCATATGCCATACGTGGATACCACCAGAAGCAACAGGCATAGTTCCACCCATAGAAGCATAGTCTTGAGTGAAGAAAATACCGCGAGAACGATCTTCTTCTACATAGTCCTCACGCATTAGGTCAACAAATCCCATAGTGATTCCGCGCTCACCCTCTAATTTACCTACAACAGTACCAGAGTGTAAGTGATCACCACCAGAGAGACGTAAGCATTTTGCTAATACACGGAAGTGAATACCATGATTTCTTTGACGGTCAATTACCGCGTGCATTGCACGGTGAATGTGTAGTAACAATCCGTTAGCGCGACAGTAGTTAGATAAAGTGGTGTTAGCTGTGAAACCACCAGTTAAGAAGTCGTGCATAACAATAGGAGTGCCAATTTCTTTAGCAAATGCAGCACGCTCCATCATTTGTTCACAAGTACCAGCAGTAACGTTGAGGTAGTGACCTTTAATTTCGTTAGTTTCTGCTTGAGCTTTTTCGATTGCTTCTTGTACAAATAAGAAGCGATCGCGCCAGCGCATGAAGGGCTGAGAGTTGATGTTTTCGTCGTCTTTAGTGAAGTCTAGACCACCACGAAGACATTCATATACTGCACGACCATAGTTTTTAGCAGATAGACCTAACTTGGGTTTAATAGTACAGCCAAGTAAAGGACGACCATATTTGTTGAGCTTATCACGCTCTACAGTAATACCATGGGGAGGTCCAGGGAAGGTTTTGATTAAAGCAACAGGGAAACGAATATCTTCTAAACGCAGTGCACGTAGAGCTTTAAATCCAAATACGTTACCAACTAAGGAAGTTAAAACGTTAGTTACAGAACCTTCTTCAAATAAGTCTAAAGGATAAGCAATAAAACAAAAATATTGATTATCTTCGCCAGGTACGGGCTCTACATCGTAACAACGACCTTTATAACGATCTAAGTCAGTAAGATTATCAGTCCATACTGTAGTCCAAGTACCAGTAGATGATTCAGCAGCAACCGCAGCAGCAGCCTCTTCAGCTGGAACTCCAGGCTGAGGGGTCATACGGAAACAAGCTAATAAGTCAGTGTCCTTGGGTGTATAGTCTGGGGTGTAATAAGTCAGGCGATAGTCCTGTACACCTGCGTTAAAACCTGCGGATGATTTGGTTTTTGCCATGTTAGGTCAATTCCTCCATAAACAAGATGTTTAGTGTTTTATTTTCTTAGAGTCTAAATATATAAAGGACTCTGTCCCATAGGGAAGAAAAATCTGTAAGAGACTACTCTACCTAGCGAAGAATGTAGGTTGCTAATCTTCGTATTACTAATTCCTTTTTCAAGTTCTAATTTTAACATGATTTTTAGTTTTTAAAATAAGTTTGATCAAGATTTTTCTAGATTTTTGATTGTAATTATTTTTCTGATTGATTAGTTTAACTGATGCTTAAAGCTATCAACTAAACTCAGTTAAGAAATATTAATTAGAAACATTAATCAAACTACTAAAAACTCTCTTGGGCAGGATTTGAAATCTTCTAGCAAGAATAAGTATTTATACTTGTTGTTGTTTAGCAATAGCTATAAAACTATTTCTTAATTTTGATGTCAAAATCATAAAATACCTTATTTTTAGCCAAAAACCATCAATAATGTGATTTAAAACCTGATTTTAAAAAAATAAAAATTTTGTTTTGAGTTGAACAAAAAAAAATAATAGCTAAAAAAATAGTCTAAATTTTTATTATCCTAAATTATTTAGTTGAATCAGGATCTAAAGAATTATTAGAGGTTCTTTTATGAGGAAAAAGGGTTACTAATAGTTCATCTATATAGACTTTACCGATCGCGATACCTTCAGGAGTTTCAACATTTTCTGCTACTTTTGCTATTTTGGCGGTTTTTATGACTTCAGTTACTTTTTTTTCTACTTCATTCTCAAGCCAAGGATCTACTACATTGCCATCAGAAGCACCATTAACTATTTCTGGGATTTTAGATTTAATTTGAGCAGTATTTTCTTGTTGGCTTTCCTTTGTAGGAGATGATTCTTTTGAAACTGTTGTGGTTTCAGAATCTCCATTACAAATAGAATCTTGGCTAGGAGAAGATTTAATTGTAGATTTACTAGCACTACAATCATCATTGGCAGAATTATTTTGTACTTGTCGGCTGGTATCTCCCACAATAGATCCTGGAGTAATGACTTGCACCGATTCTACAGAAGCGTTAAAAATGGTTGTAGATGTACCAATACAAGCATTGCTACCAATTACAGACTTGCCAATAATTAAAACTCCCGCACCCAAAGTCGCACCATTTTTTACATCAATAACCCCGCCATAGGCTTTCAATACGACTCCCATTCCGACACAAGCATCAGCACCGATGATAATACGACTTTCGGGAGCAGCTTGCAGAATAACTCCTGGGGCTATGGATGCACTGGGGTGAATTTCAACATCCCCATAAATTAAAATCTCGGAATTAACTACAGGTTGCAGAGGTGGTAAATACATTGATTAGAGTAATCACCTAATGAGTAATTAGTAATCAGTTTCTAATTTGTTGACTACTAATTACTGTTTCGGTGTGCCTTTTATGGACGTTGAATAATGGTTTCAGAAACCCGACGCTTCGCACTACTATCAATGCCGATCATGCGAACATAATCCCCTGAATGTTCTTGTAAGCAAGCTTCTAAAGCTGCGATTACATCGGATTCACGAGAACTATCGATGGGAGAGCAACTTTGCCAAGATTTAGTTTTGAAGCGACGCTTATTAGCATGTTCTGTACCAATCTTGTAGCCACCAGATAGTAGGGAACGAACTTCTTGGATCGTTTCAGCACTTAGATTACTATTGGCAAAACCATTTCTGCCATTGCGATCACGACCACTACCACTGCTACTGCCATTATTATGACCATTGCTATAACTGGTAGCTTTAGTAGCAGTTTGAGTTACAGAAGCTTGACCAGGGCGTTGAATAATGGTTTCAGAAATTCGACGTTTAGCAGCACTATCAATGCCGATCATGCGGACATATTCTCCTGAATGCTCCTGTAAGCAAGTTTCTAAAGCTGCGATTACATCGGATTCGCGAGAACTGTTGATGGGAGAACAACTCTGCCAAGATTTAGTTTTGAAGCGACGCTTGTTAGCGTGTTCTGTACCAATCTTGTAGCCAGCAGATAGTAAAGAACGAACTTCTTGGATGGCTTCGGGGCTTAAACCGTTGCTACTAGAACCATTACCATTACTATAGCTACTATGACCGTTGCCCTTGCTAGAACCTTTGGAGTAGGTTGTACCTATGCCTTCTCCTGGACGTTGGACGATAATTTCTGCAATTCGACGTTTAGCTGTCGGGTCAACACCAATAATCCTAATGTAGTCTTGAGGATTTTGATTGGCTATAGTTGTTACCTGAGCCATCACTTGACTGACGCTACCGCTTACTTGTCCTGCTGTAAGCCAAGATTTAGTTTTGAAACGACGTTTGTTAGCGTGTTCGATGCCAATATTGCACCCTTGGGATAGCAAGGAATTGATTTGTCCTGAAATATCTCCGTTGGCAGCACCATTACCATTACTGTAATTATTGCTACTACTTGCAACTTTACCGTTAGTACCACTATCTCCTGGGCGTTGAACGATAATTTCAGCAACTCGGCGTTTAGCTTGAGGATCGACTCCTACTAACTTGACATATTCTCCTTGGTGTTCTTGAAGAATGCCCTCTAATTGAGCTATGACTTGGTCTTCTCTTCTAGCAGCGATCGCGCCACCAGTTAACCAAGATTTGGTTTTAAAACGACGCTTGTTGGCATGTTCAATGGTGAGATTACAACCTTGAGCCAACAGTGATTTTAACTGTCCTCTGATATCAGTATTTGAACTCATATTTCCTACTGAATTTATATAACTATTTTCTTTAGTGTTTTTTTCGGACTTCGACTCTGAGTCGGAAGCACTATTCAAAACGGGTGTGACACAAGCAGAGTCTTCTGCACATTGATATCCCACCAACAGAGCTTCATTGATTTCCACCACATGATGGGCAAAAGCGCGATCGCTTTCCTGTACATCTGGTAAGCGGTCTGCTTGTTGTTGATTGGTGATAACTGCCCCTGAAGAGATATATTTTCCTGGAGGAATTTCTACATCCTGAATCAGAGCGTGCATCATTACAATGCAGCCATCGCCAACCTTAGCGTTAAATACGGTAGAGCGAAACCCAATAAAACACTCATCTCCCACATAGGCAGGACCGTGAATCAGTGCCATGTGGGTGATACAAGTATTTTTTCCAATCCAAACGGAATATTCTTTTCCGTCATCTCCCGCAACTCTTCCCTTTTCTAAGCCATGAATAACGACACCATCTTGAATATTGGTGCTTTCCCCAATATAAAATGGTGTTCCTTCATCTGCTCTAATTGAGCTACCAGGGGCAATAAACACATTAGCACCAACTCTCACATCCCCAATTAATCGGGAAAAGGAGTGTACATAGGCACTACTGTCGATTTTTGGCTCTGCTAGACCGCTCGACCAAGGAGTTGGGGGAGCCGCTTTAGTGCGGACTGCCATAGTTTTAACTGCTCCTATAATTAACTAAGCTAAAAGATTTTCTGGAGAAGCAAGCTATTGTGCTACTTACGAAAGCCGTTCTGTTTCTCTTTTGCTATACAAAGAACGATTACCGATAGAAATCGTATCGATAATCCCAACAATCGTGGCATCTAGAGGACGTTCTTCATAACGGTTTTCAATACGAGCAGCACTTCCTCTACTTACCAAAACCCATTCATTGATGCCTGCACCCACCATATCGGCAGCAACTTCATATTCTGGTAATAATTGCCCCGATTCGTCGATAAACTGCACCAATAGCAGCTTAACTCCCGTCATATTGGGAGATTTGTGAGTGCTTACTACTGTGCCAAGAACTTGGGCAATTTTCATCTGCCAAATTCCTCAATTATGGTCTTCTTAAAGGTTGAGGATTAACACTTTCACGGAATTGTTCTACTGCTTCGGTATAGCGAATAGGTAGTACATATTCGAGGTTTTCATGGGGGCGAGCAATAATGTGATGGGATAAAACTCTTCCACCATTAACTCGACCCACATTTTCTATACCAGCAGATACGGAAGCTTGTACTTCTGAAACATCTCCCCGCACAATTACAGTTACGCGACCTGTACCAATTTTTTCATAGCCAACTAGGGTGACGCGAGCTGCTTTTACCATAGCGTCAGCAGCTTCTACTACTGCCGGAAACCCTAATGTTTCAATCATTCCTACTGCAATAGACATAGAATTTTTCGCTCCTTAAATAATATTGTTTATTAACAAATCAAAAATAAATATCCTAGTTTAGTAGGATCGGAATGGTTCTACCGCTTCTGTGTAGCGAATCGGTAATACGTATTCGAGGTTTTCGTGAGGGCGAGCGATAATATGTGTCGAAAGTACTTCACCACCATGAACTCGTGCCACATTTTCAACACCAGCAGCTACAGAAGCTTGTACTTCTGAAACATCCCCCCGTACAATTACAGTTACGCGACCCGTACCAATTTTTTCATAGCCAACTAGGGTGACGCGAGCTGCTTTTACCATAGCATCAGCAGCTTCTACTACCGCGGGAAATCCTAGAGTTTCAATCATTCCTACTGCAATGGACATGGATGTTTTACTCCTTAAAAAATACTGTTTATTAACAAATCAAAAATAAATATCCTGGGTTAGTAGGATCGGAATTGTTCTACTTCTTCTGTGTAGCGAATCGGTAATACATATTCTAAATTCTCATGGGGACGAGCGATAATGTGAGTCGAAAGTACTTCACCGCCGTTAACTCGTGCCACATTTTCAACACCAGCAGCCACAGAAGCTTGTACTTCTGAAACATCGCCACGCACAATTACAGTTACGCGACCTGTACCAATTTTTTCATAGCCAACTAGGGTCACACGAGCTGCTTTTACCATAGCGTCAGCAGCTTCTACTACTGCGGGAAACCCTAATGTTTCAATCATTCCTACTGCGATGGGCATATTTTTGATTCCTTCCTAATTCAAGTCAAAATTTAGCAACTAAATATTAGATAATTAATTGTCATACTAAGTCTGAATAATTTCTTTTGAGAAATTGATCTAAGCAGGCAAACCTTTACAGATTAGTTTTAAGTCTTATGATTGATTAGCTTGAGCTTGTGCTATGTCTCTAAGACTGGACTATACCTTTAATGTAGGTTTTTTTGACTTATAAGTTGACTCAGATTCCACGGGAATGACTAATTTATCTTTCTATATTCCAAGCATAGATAACTATGTACCCTTTGACAATATAAATCGTGATTATATTTTTTAATTTGATTGTTAATAAGAATTAATGCCTAGATCAAAGCGATCACGGAGTGCCTGCTTTTGGCAAATCGTAATTTTCAATATTTTACAACTTAGTTGTAACTCTGATGGTTATTTTGAGTAATAGGCTTTCCCAATTGGTATTTGAGCATCTTAAACTTTTAAAATATAGCTATTTTGGTCTTGTAAGAGACCTTAGCAACAGTTTGTGGGTTGATCCTGCTGAATATAGGCTCAATTTTGATAAAATCTAAATAAAATCCAAGATTTTTAGATGTGGTATGAATGATCGGAAGTAACACCACAAAAGAAATAGATCGCTGATGATATTTAGGGTAGCGGTATTTTAGTCTCAGTAAATGGAGCATAAATTCTTTATCCTGTAGCTTCAATTATGACAAAGTCGAAGCAGTTTCCGTCTTTTCACAGCGGAGTTCGACTCCAGGAACTTGATTATTTGAGCTAAGAAAATTATTTCTAACACCCATTCCAAGAATTAATAATTTGGTTCTATTAAGACCGACAGAGGTTTGAGTTTCATAACCTGGTAAGATTAACGAAGTCGAAGAAGGCTCAGTTGTTTCATATCCTTTAGGAATCCTTATAGGACGGCAGAGTATCTGAGACCTTTAACAAACTAAAAATAAAATTTGGTTCAGTAGTGCATTAGTAAATAAGTAACTGCAAATATCAAATATAATGTTGTGATTTCTGGGGCATTTTGATGGCTGAGTTCCTTCTTAAAACTATATGGGTTGCCCCTTTTTATGGCTTTCTTGGTGCAATCCTTAGCTTGCCTTGGTCTTTAGGGATAATTCGTCGTTCAGGTCCAAGACCAGCAGCTTACATTAACATTTTAATGACTGCAATTGGGTTTATTCACGGCACAATTGCTTTGCATCTTGTTTGGGGGGTTCCGACTCAAAAGCTAGTATTTCATTGGTTAGAAGTAGCGGATTTGGATTTGACTTTAGTAGTCGAACTGTCTCCAGTTAGTATAGGCGGATTAGAGTTGGTCACGGGTATTAGTTTGCTGGCTCAAGTCTATGCTCTGGGATACATGGAGAAAGATTGGGCTTTAGCAAGATTTTTTGCTTTGATGGGCTTTTTTGAAGCAGCTTTAGTGGGAATTGCTTTGAGCGACTCTTTACTACTGAGTTATGGATTATTGGAGCTATTAACCTTTTCAACTTATCTTTTAGTGGGTTTTTGGTATGCTCAACCTTTGGTCGTAACTGCTGCTAGAGATGCCTTTTTAACCAAGCGAGTGGGAGATATAATTCTGCTGATGGGTATAGTGGCAATGTCTGCCTATGGATCTGGGTTAAACTTTTCTGAGTTAGAAAGTTGGGCAAAAACCTTTCCTTTACATCCCACCGCAGCAGCACTATTGGGCTTGTCTTTAATTGCTGGTCCGACAGGAAAATGCGCTCAATTTCCCCTGAATCTCTGGCTAGATGAAGCCATGGAGGGTCCTAATCCAGCGGGAATTCTCCGAAACTCTATTGTAGTTTCTGCGGGGGCTTATGTGTTAATTAAATTGCAACCCATATTTACTTTATCTCCCGTCTCTTCCGATGCTTTGATTATTTTGGGAACAGTAACTGTAGTGGGAACTTCCCTGATGGCGGTTGCTCAAATTGATATTAAAAGGGCTTTATCTCACTCCACTAGTGCCTATTTGGGATTGGTATTTATTGCAGTGGGTTTGGGACAGGTTGATGTAGCATTCTTACTTCTTTTTGCTCACGCCATTGCTAAAGCTTTATTATTTATGAGTGCAGGATCTCTAATTCTCGTTACTAGTAATCAAAACATTACGGAAATGGGTGGCTTATGGTCGAGAATGCCAGCTACAGCAACAGCATTTTTAGCAGGTAGTGCGGGTCTTTTAGCTCTTACTCCTATGGGGATGTTTTGGACTTTTGATCGTTGGTTCAATGGCTCTTGGGATACAGACTGGTGGCTTTTAATCACCGTGATCTTTGTTAATGTTTTATCTGCAATTAACCTCACTCGACTATTTAGAGCAATTTTTCTGGGAAACCCCCAACCCAAAACCCGCCGTGCGCCAGAAGTAAATTGGCAAATGGCATTACCAATGGTTTCTCTAACGGTAGTTACTTTCCTTGCACCTTTAGCACCCATTCAATGGAATTTATGGTTAAGTCCTAATACTCCTTTGACCCAACCCAATGTACAAGTTACTCAATGGGCAATGCCTCTGTTAGTAGCTTCAGGGGTTATAGGCTGTATTATTGGGAGTTTGATTCCTGTCAGAAAAACTTGGGCGCGTTCGAGTAACGTTACCGTAAGATTTGTCCAAGACTTGTGTGCTTACGATTTTTATGTGGATCGATTATATGAAGTAACCCTAGTAGCTGGTGTATCTTTGCTGTCCAAGTTTACTTCTTGGATTGATCGTTATGTAGTTGATGGTCTGGTAAACCTAGTAAGTTTGGCAACTATTTTTAGTGGCAATACTTTGAAATACAATACTACAGGAAAATCTCAATTCTATATTTTGACTATTGTATTGGCGATTAGTGCGTTGCTTTGGTCGGTAGTTAATAGTCAATGGTCGGTAGTAACTAACTATTGGTCATCTCTGATTCAATAAGCAAGCAATTAATAAATAATTTAAAAGCGAAATTTAACAACCAGATTATGCTTAGTGCCTTAATTTTAATCCCATTATTGGGGTCTTTAGTAGTAGGATTATTTCCTGATAAAACAGGTAAAATAAGCCGTAACCTAGCTATTGCCACCAGCGTTACTGCCTTACTGGTTAACATCTATCTAGGATGGCAATTTGATCCTAGTACTAGCGGATTTCAATTTTCTGAGTACGCTCCTTGGCTAGAATGGATTGGTTTAAACTACAGCATCGGCATTGATGGATTATCTTTACCTTTGGTGTTTTTAAATAGTTTTTTAACTTTAATTGCGATTATTATTACGGATAAATCCCTTGCTAGACCTCGATTTTACTATTCAATGTTACTGCTTCTAAGCTGTGGTGCAGTAGGAGCATTTTTAGCAAGAGATTTACTGTTATTTTTCCTGTTCTACGAGTTGGAAATTGCCCCTCTTTATTTTTTAATTGCCATTTGGGGAGGTAAAAGAAGAGGCTATGCAGCAATGAAATTTTTGCTCTATACCGCAGTATCAGGAATTCTAGTATTAGCTTCTTTCTTGGGATTAGTTTGGTTAACTGGCGCGGATAGTTTTGCTTATGAGCCATTGCGAGGACATACTTTATCTTTAAACGCCCAGTTACTATTGATCGCCCCTTTACTGGTAGGCATATTTATCAAAATTCCGATTTTTCCTTTCCACACTTGGCTTCCTGATGCTCACGTAGAAGCTTCTACTCCCATATCGGTATTATTAGCGGGAGTCTTATTAAAATTAGGCACTTACGCTCTCTTACGTTTTGGATTGGGATTATTTTTAGAAGCTTGGGTCTTTTTAGCTCCTTGGATGGCGATTTTAGCAGGAATTAGTGCTTTATATGGAGCTTCCTGTGCAATAGCTCAAAAGGATATGAAAAAAGTAGTGGCTTATTCTTCCATTGCCCACATGGCATATATTTTGTTAGCAGTTTCGGCAACAACCCGTCTGAGCATAACCGCTTCAGTGTTTCAGATGGTAAGTCATGGCTTAATTTCTGCTTTATTATTCATGTTAGTGGGAGTGGTTTATCAGAAAACTGGTAGTAGGGATGTAGAAAGTCTCAGAGGTTTGTTAAATCCTGAAAGAGGATTACCTGTAACTGGTGGCTTGATGATTTTAGGAGTAATGGCTAGTTCGGGATTGCCAGGAATGGTGGGATTTATCTCAGAATTTTTGGTATTTAGAGGTAGTTTCCCTATTTTCTCGATACCTACTCTGCTTTGCTTAGTGGGAACTGGTTTAACTGCTGTTTATTTTCTTTTAGTAATTAATAAAGTTTTCTTTGGTCGCTTGACAGAAAGTTTGGCTCATTTACCTAGAGTGAAATGGGTAGAACACGCTCCAGCTTTTGTGATGTTGTTTTTAATTATCGCTTTCGGAATACAACCAAGTTGGGTAATTCACTTGAGTGAAGCGCAAGCAGTCGCTTTGCTGACTGGAGGATAGGTTGAGTAATCAGTGAACAGTTAGCAATGAACAATGAACAATTAACAATCAACATTAAACATGGTTATTAGTCCAACTAAACCCACAAGATCTCAATTAATAGAAGAATATACCCAAAGATTAGAATCTGGACAGGCTTTACTCCAAGATAGTCCCCAAAATCTGATAGAAGTAATAGGAGTGCTGAAGAGTTACGGTATAGTCTTAGATGCTTACTCTGTTAATCTCTGTTACATTGCCAACACCCAGTTTTTAAAGTTATTTCCCTTCTTCAAATACTTCAATGGGGAAATAAATCCTAAAAAATTCTTGCGCAATATTTGGCATGACAGAATCAATTATGAATATGCCGAATACTGTATGAAGTCTATGATGTGGCATGGGGGAGGCGGTTTAGATGCCTATTTAGATACTCCCGAATATAGAGCGATCGCATATAAAGTAATTAAAGCCAAATTTAAATATAATCCTTTAATGTTGGGCTTGCACAAGCTTTTTCCCGACTTTTTACCAGAATTACTCCGTCAGATGTGTTATTACAGTGGCTTGGGTCAGTTTTGGCGAGTTATGAGTGATATATTTATCGATTTAAGCGATCGCTATGACCGAGGAGAAATCAAATCTATTCCTGATGTAGTTCAGCATATCTTAGATGGGTTGGTTAAAGATGCTGCTCGACCAATTATCTATAAAGTAACTATTAGAGGAGAAGAATACGAAATCATTCCACAAAGCATGGGGATAACCTTCCTGATGGATACTGGAGTCCCCTATGTAGAAGCAATTTTCTTCCGTGGTACGCCTTTCCATGGCACAATTTCTTACAATGCCCAAGCCTATCAAATTCCTTATGATCAAGGTGCTTTTGGCTATGGTGCATTGTATGCCGATCCTCTTCCTATAGGTGGTGCAGGAATTCCTCCCACTCTCTTAATGCAGGATATGCGTCACTTTATTCCCGATTATCTCATGGATATTTATCGGCACAATATTCGAGGAGAAGGAGACTTACGGATTCAAATTTGTCAAAGTTTCCAAAAATCAATGTTTTGTGTCACCACCGCAGCAGTGAAAGGTTTAGCACCTCATCCTCTAGATACTACTGATCCAGAACAACAAGCAGCAAATCGTAACTATCTCAAGGGATGGTTAACGCGGTTATTTGATTCTCAGATGATCACTGTAAATCAGAATTAGTTACAAGAAAGAGATAAACAACGGGTCATAATTAATTAAATAGTTACCCTTTCTAACTCATTTCTATTCGATATCAATTAACTGATGAAGATGTTACAAATTTCCTGACTTCTGGTAATGCTTCCCCTTCTGCTAAAGCAGATTCAATTAATAACTCTAATACTTCCTCTGCATTCTTAAGTGCTTCTGCATAAGTATCACCGTGGGTATGGCAAAATTCACCCCATTCTGGAAGACTTGCTATAAAACAATTATCTTCGTCTGACCACTGAATAATAATAGAATAGTTAGGATTCATAATAAAGTTTTTAATTGATTTCTCTTAATTTTTTCAAAGCTTTTTCTACATCTTTTTCTTGGTATGATTTGGCATCACATCCATCTTTACCAGATAAAACTATTTTTCCTGATAATAACGGATGTGACCATTTTGTATGACTTCCTTTCCCACTACTTTCTTTAAATCCTGCCTTGCGTAATATATTTTTTAATTCTCTGATTTTTTTAGGCATTTAGTAGATAAAATTAATTTTCTTTATTGTATTTGCGATCGCATTTATTAATTTTGTGGCTTTGTTTGTCTGTTGCGATCGCCTTTTTTAGAATTTTCAACTTGATACTAAACAACAAAATAAAATGTTTAATCTTAAATTTTTAAGTATTATCACTTAGTATTTCGCTCGTGATTTCAGGGAAATATAGGAATAAATACTAATTTATCAAAGAACGTCTATCTCTCAAAGATTACGAAAAACAAGTTTTAGAAGAGTTAGCAAGAGAATATGGCATGATGTTAGGCGATCGCCCAAATATCTCTAAATTACTTAAAGCGATCGCAAACAAACAAATACTCATAGCACCAAATCATGATTGGTCAACTGAAAAAATCGAAGCTTTAGACAGAATTAGCAGAATATTAGTAGATTTTGG
>JASJDF010000058.1 GCA_030065715.1 Xenococcaceae cyanobacterium MO_188.B19
GGCTTAAAAAATGATTTTTTTATTATCAAAGCTGATATTAAAGAATCTTTAGCAATACAAAAACTTATCTTTTAAATAAGTTGATTCTCGTGAATTTTAGAGGTTACTTTTTCAGCAAACCCTAATTAATAATTCTAGATAACTGATATAAAAGCTAACTGATAATCTAAAAATAAAACGGCACCTCATAACCCCACTGACTAATAAATGGTTGCCAGTGGGATTCAATCAGTTCAATTATTTCGGGGGGAAATGAATAGCGATTCTTTTGATAGCCTTTAATATCTGATAAATAGGTTTCAAAGCGATCTCGATTTCTGTCAAATCCAGGTAACTCCAACTGATGATAAATCTTCTCGATTTCCTGGAGAGGATTAGTTAAAAAATCTTCAAAGCGAATTTCCACAAAACTGTTATTCGGTAACTGAGCACTATCTGATTGGAGTGCTGTCATCATCCGGGGATAGCTGTCTAGAATCAAATCATTAAGAGGTAAATTTTCATAATTTTGTAATGCTAGTTCCCGAAGCAGTCGGGAAAAAAAGTGATGACTTGATTGAAAGACTGTGTAGGGATTGCGATAGATGTGAATAAATTTCGCTTTAGACCAAATCTGGCGTAGTTTGTGAATTTGTCCTGTATAAACGGGATTTTTAATCAGCAGTTGCTTTCCCTGTTGCTCCAGGGAAACTTTTTTTAAGAGATGAACATGATATCGTTGCCATTGTTCTATAAGTTGGGCATCATCTTGATCAAAAAATACCCCACGCTGAAAATTCTGCTCAAAACGTTTAGGGAAATAAAGACCATGATAATAGGATGCTGCACCCATACTAGCTAGGGGAATCGAATCCTCTTGAGGGGAATCAGGGTTAACAGCTACTTGGTCAACATGGCGATCTTCAGGGAGTGCTTTTTCTAGTAAAGGTCGAAAAAGCCTGACAATTCCTAAAATATTCCAAGGTAGTCCTGAAGCCAATGGTGATATATAACCAAACTCTGGAGACTGACTTAATACATTGTGTAAATGGGTTGTTCCAGAACGCCAATAACCCACAATAAATACAGGAGAATCCATTGAGCTAATATCTCTGGATTTTAACCCCATTAAAACCCTCTCTAAAGCAGAAAAAGGTGAAAGTGCCAAAGAAATGGTCAAGGCAAATCCTACTTGGGGAAGTCTCTGGAGCGAAGGATATCCATTACTAGTTAATAACCTTAATAAAGTACTAGGACTGCTTCCACAAAGAGGATGAAATAAACTTGCCATAGGTGAATTAGATTTTAGGTTTTAGGAATTAGCTAAACTTAAACATATAAGAAAACCCTGGTTTATTACCAGGGTTGTTGACGATTTAAGGATTATTTCTCTGGAAAAGTTAGTATATTAAACGTTTAAATTTTATCTTCTAAACTACACCTACTTCGGCTTTTTCCCAAGATAAACTCTTTTGTATATGTTCTCTAATTTTGGCACTACGTTCTTGGTTCTGTGTTGAAAAGTATGAGAAATTACCATTACTTTGTTTTAAATGATTGATGATATCTTGTTTTGGAGCCTGGATTTCAGTCTCAGGCAAAGAAGTGGTTACAGAAGCAGCGTCAAATTCTTCTGTAGTAACAAGATCATTGATTTGGTTATCTTTAACATTATCTACTGTCATAATTTTATTTCTCCTACGAAGATATTTGTAATATTTAAGATTGATTTGATAATTCATAATACAAAATGAAAAGAGACATTTTGGGTACATAGTTAATACTCATGGGTTACAAATTAAAAAAATCAAAGTTAATAGTCTTGTAATTAACTTCAGTTGAACGATTTTTCTAGATTTACCAGCTTGATTGTTAAGGAATGTAACGAATAAGGTAATTTTCTCGCTCCCACCAGAAAGAAATACAGAACACAAAATAAACATTCTTTCAATTCAATAAGGAGCAAAGAATCATGGCAAAGTATGTACAATCAGTATCAGGAAGTAATCTTGATGCAGACGCACAAGGAGTTCCCTGGTGGGTTGCTCCTACAGTTGACGGTTGGGAAATAACAGGAAATGGCATAGACAATAACATACGTGGTTCATCAGGTATATTGCCCTATTCTTGGATTCAAGATGACATCATATATGGTGGAGACGGAAACGACACAATTGATGGACGAGCTGGGAATGACCGCCTTTATGGTGATGATGGTCACGACAGCTTATTGGGAGGTTCTGGTAATGACCTTCTTTATGGTGATGATCCCAATGATCCTGATAATGGAAATGATACTCTCAGGGGAGGTTCTGGGAATGACACAATACGTGGTTGGTACGGCAATGATTGGATTGATGGGGGTTCTGGGGATGACCTTATTTATGCAGGACCAGGAAATGATTCTGTATATGGAAGCAGTGGAAAAGACCGACTTTATGGAGGAAATGACAATGACTACCTTCGAGGCGGTTATGACGATGACTTCATCGATAGTGGTTCTGGTAATGATCGAGCTTACGGGGATTCTGGCAATGATCGGGTTTATGGTTATTCTGGAGAAGATAGGCTATACGCTGGAACAGGTAATGATTCTGCCTATGGAGGTTCTGGTGATGACTCAGTCTATGGAGAAGATGGTAATGATTATCTAACAGGGGAAGATGGGAATGATTATTTAGATGGGGGAGATGACAATGACAGAATGTATGGCGGAAATGATAATGACAGGCTCTATGGTGGCAGAGGTAATGACAGAGTAGAAGGTCAAGATGGGAACGATTCAGTTTATGGTGGGGATGGTAATGATGCTGTCTTAGGAAATGCGGGTGATGACTACGTTGACGGGGATAGAGGAGATGACTCAGTCTATGGAGGTTCTGGCAATGATACTGTTTACGGAGATGATGGCAATGACCGCCTTTATGGAAATAGTGGTAATGATAGCCTCTATGCTGGTTCTGGTAATGACATTTTAAGCGGTAGTTCTGGTAATGATTCTCTCTATGGATACTCAGGTAATGATGATCTAAACGGTGGTTCTGGTAACGACTATATCAATGGGACTCATTATACTGCTGAAGGAAATGGAGAAATAGATACTCTTACCAGTGGTAGTATTTTAGATAGAGATGTTTTTGTTCTCGGTGAAAGCAATATAATTTTCCCTCAAATCAAGAAGGTTTACTACAATAACCAAGGAAATTCTGACTATGCAAGAATCGAGGACTTTGATACTCTAGGCTCATTACACGATCGCATTCAGATCGCAGGTTCAATTAGCGATTATCAAGTACAGTACAGCAATTTTAGCGGTGACACTGAAATATCTTACTCAGGAGACATAATTGCTGTAGTAGAAAATGTAGATTTGACTCAAAATCTCAATCAACACTTTATCGAAGTCTAAAAGTGTAAGAAACTTACTGGCGATCGCATTTATGCTCATGCGATCGCTTTTGTTATGGTATAAATCAACTATTTTTCAGTCTATTCGGGTTGTTGGATATCTTTGTATAAATCTCTAGCTGTATCTTCTAATAATTTTTCCATCTCTTTATTTTTGTGATTAAAAAAGTCGAAATATTTTTTCAACTCAAGTATATTAATGTACATTTTTTTAGAGATTATTTGAATTAAATTGGTGTCTTTTTTGGTCTGTAATGTTCCAGATTGCTCAATTAAATTTACTTCTCTAGCTAATAACCTATTCAAATTCATAATTTCTAGTAAAGTTTGGGATATTTTTTGAATTGGTTGTTGAATGTCTTTAATTTGAGCTTTGGTAATTGTAACTGCATCACGGGTTTTTTCCACATTCGCTAAACTAGAACTTATTGATTGCGACTGTTCTAGTAATTTAGCTTTCGACAAGAAAAATCCTGTCTGAAATGCTACTTGTTTAATCCACCAAGTCTCATTTTCATCCCACTCTCTAAAAGCAAAACATTGATTAGCTACTAATAAACCGTATATCTGTCCATTATCCCAATTAATAGGGGCGACTAAATTAGACTTTACACCGATTTTTTCTAGGGTTTCAATATAGCAAGGAGTCATTCCAGCTTGATAAATATTATTAATTGCTCGAACTCGACCTTCCTGATATTTTTGTAAATAATGATATTCAAAACAAGGATCTTCAATAGTTCTGCCTAAAATTGGAGCTAGAGCAGGAATAGTAGATTCCGCAATTATTTGTCCAAAAGTCGGCTCTTGAAGACCGTAAAACACCACGCGATCGCATTTTAAAACTTCTTGTACAGTACTTGTCGCAGTCTGCAAAACTTCAGCTGTATCCGTAGCAACAGAGATTTTTTTAGTAATTCCGATTAGTGCATCTTGCCATAGGTTGAAATTATTTAATTTTTCTTCTATTGTGTAATGTTTTATCTCACTTTGAAGTTGCTTAATTATCCAATCGGCAATTTGCAACATTAAATTAATTTCTGACTGTTGCCATTGACGAGCTTGGGTACATTGATGAGCTATTAATAGACCATACAATGTTCCATTCGGGTTAACTAACGGTGCGATAATATTGGCTTTAACATCAATTTTTTCGAGGTTTTTAGCATAAAAAGGATTTACTTCTGACCCGTATATATCATTAATTGTTTTAACTCGACCTTTTTGATATTTATCAATATATTCAGTTTTAAAATAAGGGTCATCAATAGTTGTTCCTAAAACTTGTGGAAAGCCTGGAGTAACTGCTTCAGCAACAATTTTACCTGAAGAGCGATCTGACAAATGATAAATAATAACGCGATCGCATTTTAGGGAGCGATAGACAATTTCAACGCCACTTGTCAAGATGCTATCTTCATCTACAGTAGAATGTATTTTTCCAATAATTTCACTGATTAAATCAATTAAATCTTCCTGTTGCTGAGGATTTTCAGCAGCATTAGATAATGAGGGATCATGGCTCATAAAGTGTGCATTTTTATAGAAATGTTAAGCAAAATTACTGAAAATTGTAACTTATTTACTCCAGTAAATCTACTTAGAATGACAGGGAGCCACAGAAAAAAATATGTAACTCTTAACCTACAAAACTCTCAAAGAATTTATTGCCTTTTTCTAATTGATGGAATACTAAAGAAGGACATTTGTCAACAATAACTAAAAATTTTTCTTTGCTAAACTTTATAAGGAGTTTGGGTAAATTAGGTTTAGTAGTTTTGAAAGGTTAATTACCTTATTGATTCCATATCCAGTTTCAATTCTAAATTCTAATAAGACTGGTATTGTTCACTAATGCCACTATTACAATGTCTCAAACTAATCATTTTTCTGATTCCGACAATGACGCTTTATCTTCCATGATAAATAATAAAAAACAGATATTTGAGATCATTGATTCTATAGTATCTCTCGAATCTTGTCTTCATTATCAATTTATACCTTTAGCTCTGAAAGATAAGGTTCTGACTCTGGGAATGATTAATCCAGAAGACAAAAATGGATATAACTTTATCTACCCAATTGTGACTTCCCTAAATTACAGTCTGGCAATTTTACCAGTTAACGATAAAATCCATCAGTCAATATTGGCAGCATATTTAAAAAAAGATTTAATCAATGAGAGTCATAGAGATTATAAACAAGATGACTCTCGGCAAGACTTTAAGCAAACTGTAATTGATTTTCAACCAGACTTAGTCGAAGGTACTCCGCCGCAAAACGACGGAGCCTGCTTCGACTTCGTCAATAATCCTTCTTCCCCTTCTCCCGTTGAACCAGAAACTCATGTAGCACCGCTGAACCTACATGATAGAGCAACTTTAATTGTTGATTCAGTAGAAGATGCTATCGCTTCATCCTCACCAGAAATTTTTTCTAGTGAGCCACAAATTACCAGTTTCAATGCCCTCGAACCAAATGCTTCTCAGCATAATAAAAGTCAATCTCATCATAATTTATTAGAAGTTAAAGCACAGCATATTAATGATTCTATAGAGGCATTATCCTCTTTAGCACCACAAGAACTATGGCAAGAATTATTAGCAAGGATTGTCGGTGGTGGTATTGGCAGACTTTATTTAGAAAGACATCTGAATCATGGTCGCATAATTTGTAGTAAAGATGGAGTATTACAATCTTCTTTAGATCGAGTAGAACTTGCAGTCTTTAATCAGATTATTCAAGAAATTAAGGTGGTGGGAAAACAACCACCGACTCCTATTGAAAAAACTAAAAAAGTCGCGATCGAAAAATTTTATGATGGAGAACGTATCCTGATTCGGATTGAGTTTTTTTTAAATCAATACGGCGAGGAAATTACAGTTCAAATTTTACGAGATAAAGCTCTAAAATTTTATGAGCAAAGAAAAGTTAAAAAAACTATGGAACAAGCTTTATTTTTGTCTCAAAAATTAGAAAAAACTCTGAAAAAAATGGTATTTTGTCGTGGTTCAGGTGAACTGACTCAACTTAGTTCTTTAAAATCAGTTTTGCAGAAGATTCAAAAGCAAATTGAATTACTGGAAAATAAAACAAAAAAACCTCTGGAATAGTTCCAGAGGCTCTCAAATTTATCATTGCATATTTAATTGCATATTTGACGTTTTGAGTTGAGAGTGAGTTATTTATTTCTACCCATAACTTGAGACTGGAGAACTTTAAACTCTTCTTTTAACTCTTGTCTGCTAGACTCTTTCCAGAGATAACGATAGACGAACCAGGCTGTATAGCCTAACCCAATTAATTCAAATAAAGGAGATAACAGGGGAAAATCATTAATGGCAGCTAAAATTGCTAAAGTTACTTTGACTGCTATAACTGCTAGAAAAATTAATAGCAAATTGACTAGTAACTTTTCATTATCAGAGATAAATTCTCCTATATAATCGTATATCTTGGACAAGAAATTCGTACCAATTTCTAACCACTCTTGTACTGGTTTATCCACAGGAGAAGGTTTTGAGATCGCACCTGGGGATTCTGTACTTAAACCTGGGGATTCTGTACTCAAACCAACAGTGGTGGTAGGGGTTGTTTCTTGAGATTCCATTTCGGCTCACTCCTTTTATTAGATGGTAAACTTTGGCGGGTAACACCCAGGTAATTGTCTAAGCTTTTAACTGAGTGACTTCCGCCCATATTATCAAACAGTTTCTTTTGCTTTCCCTAACTACAGAAGTAACTGTTAACAATCTTTAAAGAATGCGGCTCAGAAACTACTTGAGTCTATTTATTACCTGTGATTCTTTTACCTCAAGATTAAAACAGAAGATTCTTAAAATAACAAAGATTTAAAGATATTATTGTTATTCTGTTACATAACCATCGCTGGTTCTTGGCTGGAAACTAAGTTATTACCTCCAACAGACTGGCGACAATGAATTTCACAGGAGTTATTAGGACTTTCAATGAGTTTCACTTTATCTAATTCCACTCCCAACTCAGCAATGGGCGATAGCAACAGTTGAGCAATATAAAGAGCAATGTTTTCGGCGGTGGGAACAACATCAACAAAGTAAGGAATATCTTTATTGAGGAAAGTATGATCGAAAGGCTCTACTACAAGGCGGTCGATGACTTCCTGCAAAGCACCCAAATCTACTAACATCCCTGTGCGAGAATCAATTTGTCCCACAACAGACACTTCCAAATGATAATTATGTCCATGTCCATTGGTGCGAGCGCATTTTCCATAAATTGCCGTATTCTCTTCCAGACTAAGCTCTGGCTTTGCTAGACGATGAGCAGCACTAAAATGGGTTTTGACAGTTAAAGATGCTTCCATATTATTTCCTTGATAATCCGCCCAAAGTTCTGGGTGTTCGTAAAGTCTGATATTAACTAAAGATAGATGAGGTGCGAGTTTTTGCCAGATGACTCTAGCAATATTTTCTGTTGTGGGTAGAGTTGTTTGGAATTCTGACCAGGTGTCATTAAGATAAGCGTAATTTAACTGACTAGTAACTTCTTCTTTAATGACCTTTTTTACATTGGAAAGATTTTCTACCATTCCATATTCATCTAATTCTCCTTCTAGAGACACATAGAGTTCATAATTGTGTCCGTGTCCAGGAAAACGACTACACAAACCAAATAAACGCTGGTTTTCAGCTTCATTTAGTTCCGGTAGCCAGTAGCGGTGACTCGCCGAAAACTTGGCTCGACGATTAATAGTACATTTCATCAATATTAGTCCAGTGCTGCGGAGTGTAAAGTTAAGTTAACTTCTTTTACAGGATAAACTAATTTGGTTTTGAGTTGTTAACTTTCAACTTAGAGATATTTTCCTTCACTTTCAGGACTTTCGACTTTTGGTAAGCCCATACTGTAGTTACGAAATCTGCCACTTAGGTTATAGCTAATTTCTCCCTTTTGTAATAGAGAACGGGTAAAATGCTCTAAATCTGAACCGATACGGCGGATATTATATTCTGTTAAATCTTCTCCACTATTAGCTTCTACTAACTCATCAAACTTGCGATAGACTTTTTGTAGTGCATCCTCATTCCATTCAAATTCATTGTCAGGATCGACATCAAGAGTTAAAACCTTATCACTTTCAATAAATTCTTGATCTTTAATTTCTGCTGTAAAAATACGGATATGACGGGTAGTGGATTTTAGAAGCATTGTTTCTAGTTAACTATTGAAATTTCTATAATTTGTTCGAGTAACTACTAAATTGTAGCCTTGTGAAATATTTTAATTGATCGATAGATAAGTTAGTGGTTAGTCCTAAAGGATACACCTTCGGACATTGTACCCTTGTCCTAAAGGATACCGCTTCGCATATGGTATAACACCTTCGGATATAGTTAGTGGTTATCCCCTCCCATAAATGGGAAGGGTATTCTCACCCTCTTTAATAGTTGCTTATTTATAAGCTTTGATGCACTGCTCTACAAGGGGTTTAACCGCATCCACATCTTCCCAACCAGTGATTTCTGTAACTTTCTTTTCTAGATTTTTATAGGTTCTAAAAAATTCAGCAATTTCATCTAGACGGTGAGGAGCAATATCCTTGAGAGAATTGACTCCAGCATAACGAGGATCTTTGTCGGGAACGCAAAGAATTTTTTCATCGCGATCGCCACCATCAATCATTCCTAACATGCCAATTGGTCTTGCTGCAATTACACAACCAGGGAAAGTAGGTTGATCCATAATTACCATTCCATCTAAAGGATCGCCATCATCAGCTAGAGTATTGGGAACAAAACCATAATCAAAAGGATATTGAACAGAAGCATATAGAACGCGGTCTAAAGCAAAAGCATTAATATCTTTATCAAATTCATATTTGTTTTTGCTACCACCAGGAATTTCAATTAAAACATTGAGAATACCAGGTTTGGGTTGAGCAGGAATAAGAGATAAATCCATGAAATTTCTCCGAAAGCTATATTGTTACACTACAAAAGTAATAATCCTCAAGGAAAAATTCCCTAGGTTAATTAAGTTATTGGTAATTAGTTGTTAAACATTTAACTAATTACTTTTTTGAGTAAAAGATAGATTTGAGTTCTATCATGAAGCATTTTAACCGAAGATAGGAACTATTGCTGATCTAGTCTTTTATTGGATAAGAATTTGTCTGACAGCTTAATCCAGCAGAGAGGGAAGAAAATAGCTAGTTTAAGAAAAATCTTGAAATTACATATGTTTTGGCATAAGTTCGATATCTTTAAGGTTAAACATTAAAACTACTCGTTTCATTAAGACTGTGAGCAAAATATTATCTGCTTTAGCCTTGTTCACTTTAATTCTTCCAAGTGCAGTAGAAGCACAGATAGTTCCTGACTCTACTTTAGGTGCAGAAAATTCTATAGTGGATAGGGATGGAAATCGTGACACTATTAATGGTGGTGCAATTAGAAACACTAACCTGTTTCACAGTTTTCAAGAATTTAGCGTGGGAGTAGGAAGAGAAGCTTTCTTTAGTAACCCCAGTGGTATTGCCAATATCTTTAGTCGCGTAACAGGAAATAATATCTCGAATATTCAAGGAGTGTTAGGAGTATTAGGTGATGCAAATTTATTTTTGATTAATCCTAACGGAATTATCTTTGGTGCAAATGCTCGTTTAGATTTGAATGGTTCATTTGTTGGAGCAACAGCAGATAGTATTTTATTTGATAATTTTGAATTTAGTGCCAGTAATCCCCAATCAGTACCATTAATCACTATTAATATGCCTATAGGCTTGGGTTTTCGCGAAAATCCTGGGGATATTAATCTAGATCGGACAATAGAAGTTAATAATACTAATGCTGAGGAAATAGGAGATACTGGACAATTATTAGATACAGCGCAAGAGATTAACAATAGTAATTCTGCTTTACCTAAAGCTATTTCAGGTGAGTTAACAGGCTTTAGTGATACCGACTTGTATCAAATTTTCTTACCTCAAGGAAGTACTTTTTTAGCGACAACTACGACTCCAGATGCAGAATTATTTTTATTTGATAGCGATGGTTTAGGAGTTACAGCAGATTTTAATATTTTGGCTAATCTTGAGACTAGTCTTACTCCTACAACTATTAATTCTACAGGTGTTTATTATGTAGGTATTAGTAGTTTTCTCAATACTCCTCTAAGTCAAGATGGAGCAATTTTTGACTTCTTTTCAGGAGAGCCTACAGGGATAGGAAGTCAATTACCATTAAATGATTGGGATGATTTTGGTTTTGGTAGCGGAAGTTATGAAATCCAATTAACTAATACCATTACTGCTGATGGGAATTTAGCAGTCAAGCCTGGCAAGACTTTAGCCTTAATTGGTGGCAATGTAAACCTCAATAATGGACAGATCAATTCTCCTGGAAGTAATGTTTATCTTGGTAGTGTTAAGCAAGCAGGAATTGTTGATATCGATAACAATTTGATGCCCAATATTTCACAAAATTTACAACAAGGTAATATTTCCATTGTTAATGATTCTAGTATCAACGTTCGGGGAAATGGCAATGGCAGTATTGCAATTGAAGCTCAAAACTTAGATATAGATTTTAGTGGCTTACGGACTGGAATTGCAGGAAATAGTGGTTCTTTAGAAACTGTTTCAGGAGATATTAAGCTAAATATACAAGACCAAATTTCTCTTAGAGGTGAAAGTATTATTTCCAATGCAATATTAGAGGATAGTCAAGGAACTATAGGTGATATTGAGATAAAAACTAATGCTTTAAGTTTAGCTGAAGGAAGTGCAATCAATATTTTAAATTTTGGGCAAGGAACTATTGGAGATATTAATATTCAAGCTGAAAGTGTTTCAATGGGAGAAGCTGGTATTGATGGAAGTTTTAGTTTTATTGAAAACCAAAATAGAGGGAATGGTAATACAGGAAATATAAATATCAATACCAATTCTCTGACTATAAACAATCAAAGTCAATTAGATATTAGGACTTTTAAAAAGGGAGATGTAGGAGATATAAATATTGATGCAACTATGATTACTGTTAATGAAAGTTTTATTATTAATTCCATTGTTGAAGCTGCGGAAGGTAATGGAGGAACAGTAAATATTAATGCTGATAACTTTGAGTTAATTGATAGTCAAATTGTTCTAGATAGTGACGGTATTGGTGATGCTGCTAATATTGATATTGATGCAAACATAGTTGTTTTAAAGGATAGTGAAGTTTTTGCTAGTATCAATGAGACAGGTTTTGGAAAAGCTGGAAATGTCAGTATTAATGCTAATCAGAGTTTAACTTTAGATAATGATAGTTCAATTAATGCAAGTCTTAATGACGATGAATTCACTAACGAATTTTTGCCTCAAGGTATTGCAGGAAATATTAATATTGATACTAACATTCTGGTGCTTAACAATGATTCAGATATAACTGCTGTAACTCAAGGAAGAGGTAATGCTGGAAATATTGATATAAAGGCAAGTTCTATAACTATTGATAATGGAAGATTATCTTCTAGTGTTTTTTCTACTGCTGTTGGAAATGGTGGAGAGATAAATATTGAAACAAACTCTTTGCAATTAATTCATCAGTTTACAGCAGATAATGCGAGGGGTACACAAGCTATTATTTTTGCTAGTAGTGGAGGAGAAGGTAACGGTGGAAATATTAACATCATTGCTCAAGATAAAATATCTTTGGATGGTTTTAATGCTGGCATCAGTTCGGGAGTAATAAGCGCAACCAATACAGGTAGTGGTGGAGATATTAATCTGAAAACAAATTCTCTAGAACTTACTAATGGAGCAACAATAACTTCAATAGTTAGTAGTCAATTAGGAGATTCTGGAAAAATTAATATAATTGCTGATAATTATATTAAATTAGAAGGTTTTATTGGTTCTGAAAATGAAATTTTGCCTAGTATAATTGGAAACCCTAGAGGTTTTTCTGGTAAAGGTAATACAGGAACAATTAATATACAAGCTGATTCTCTTAATTTACTTAATGGTGATATTTCTTCTGAAGTTGCAGGGGAAGGAGAAAGTGGGGGTATTACTATTAATGTTGATAACGATATTAAACTAGATGGTTCGTTTTCCAATGTAATTTCTACAACTCTATTAGGTACGGGAAAAGCAGGAAATGTAAATGTTACGGCTAAAACTTTGGAATTAAGTAATGGTGTTCAAATTAGTTCTAGTGTTAACGGTGATGCTACTGGAGAGGCAGGTAATATTACTCTAAATATTCAGGATGAGATTATTCTTAATCGGGATAGTAGTATTTTTAGCGATGTTTTGAGGGGTGGAGAAGGAAATGCTGGTAATATTGATATTAATACTTCATCTCTGTTAGTAGAAGATTTCGCAACAATTACCTCTCGAACTAATGGAGAAGGAGATGCGGGTAAGATTGATATTAATGCTACTGAGAAAGTAAAAGTATCAGGAGAAATCTCAACCCAAGTTGGTTTAAATACTCAGCAAAATACAGATTTTACAGCTAGAGGGAATGGTAATCTACTCAGTATCGATACCAGGGAGTTAATTGTTCGAGGGGATGGTGTAATTTCTAGTTCCACTTCAGGAATTGGGAACGCAGGAGATATTCAGATTACTAATACCGAAATAGTTGATATTAGTAATAACAGTTCAATTACTACTCAAGTTAATTCTACTGGAGTAGGAAAAGCGGGAGAAATATCTATTGATACTGAGTCTTTATCAGTAACAGATGCAGCCAAAATCACTTCCCAAACCAATGGGGAAGGAGATGCAGGTCAGATTGAGATTAATGCGACTAATAAAGTAGAAGTATCAGGAGAAATTTCAACTCAAGTTGGTCAGCCCAACACAGATGTTGTAGCTAGAGGTAATGGCAATCTACTCAGTATCGATACCAAGGAGTTAATTGTTCGAGATGATGGTGTAATTTCTAGTTCTACTTCAGGAATTGGTAATGCAGGAGATATTAAGATTACTAATACTGAACTAGTGGATATTACTAATAACAGTTTGATGACTACTCAAGTTAATAGCAATGCTATAGGAAATGGCGGAGAAATATTAATTGATACTGGAAGATTAAATTTATTAGAAGGGGGAGTAATTTCTGTAGCTACTTCTGGGGATGGAGAGGCTGGTACAGTTAATATCAATGCTTCTGAATCAGTTATTATATCTAATACAAATACAACTGCACCTTCTTCTATAGTCGCTACAACTAGTAGTAATAAACCTGGTGGTGATATTAATATAACTACTCCTAATTTATCTATTTCTACTTACAATAGATTATCGGAAGAGAAAGCATTTATTTCTAGTTCAACTTCTCAGCAAGGAAAAGCAGGGGATATTAATCTCAATATTTCAGAAAAAATAGAACTAAATAATGCAGTAATCTCTGCTAATACTACTAATAATTCTACTGGTAATGGTGGTGATATTAAAGTAACAACTGCATCTGCTACTCTGAGTGATAATGGTGTAATAGGGGTTAATAGTTTAGGAACAGGCAATGCAGGAAATGTTGATTTTACTACAGATAATTTGACTTTAGAAAATAATTCTCTTATATCTGCTGAAACTGCTGGGGGAGAAGGAGGAAATTTAAATTTTAATCTAACTAAGAATTTGATTTTAGATAATAGTGCAATTACTACTGAAGCTGGTGGTAGTGGTAACGGTGGTAATATTACAGCAAAAGCTGAGTTTATTATCCTTAAAGATAGCGATATTATTGCTAATGCTTTTGAAGGGGATGGGGGAAGAATTGATTTAACTATTCAAGGCTTGTTTACTTCTGTTAAGAGTAATATTAGTGCTAGTTCTCAGTTTGGTCTTGATGGAATAATTGCAGTTAATACTCCTGAAGTCGATCCTAGTCAAGGAGTTATAGAATTACCTCAAACAGTAGTCGATCCTAATCAATTGATTGCTGAAAATGCTTGTAAACAGGGTGGAGATAGTCAATTTTATCTTACAGGTAGAGGTGGGTTACCTCCTAACCCTAATAGTAACTTAGATACTAATACAGTTAGTGTTGATTTGATTAAACCAGTAACAACTAATATTACTTCGTCACAGCTAATAAATCAAAACCTAGAATCTAATAATCAAAATATTATTACCTCTAAATCGATTATTCCTGCTAGGGGTTGGATTGAAAATGAACAAGGAGAAATTGTCTTGGTAGATTATGATACGAGTAATAGAGATAATGAAAGAAATAGAGCGTCTCTAGGTAACTGTAATCGGCAATAATAGAGTATTAGTCATTAAGATAGTAGGTAGTAGGGACTAATTAATAATGACCAAATATTCAAATATTTTGTCATTAAAAAAATAAGATTACTCTATAGCAATCGGTAATAATTCATAAGATTTTTTTTATTAACCACGGAGACACGGAGGACACAGAGATAAATACAAAGAGAGAGTTTCTTACAAATGACTCCTGATTGCTATAGCTAGTTTTGATAAATAATCCCTCTTTTATGAGTATAGGGATTTTTGACGTATTTGCGTAGTTTCAGCCAACGAACAATCAAGCTTATACCCCAAAGTTATAAAAGAGGGATAATATAAGAATAAAAATCAGGAACATGAAGTATTTAAAGAAGTATTTGGCTTTTAAATTTATAATTGTTAGTTTGTTGTTTATTTTTGCTGCAATTACGCCAATCTTTATTAACTCTAATTCCTTGGCTCAATTATCTGATAACAATTTAGAATTAATTGAACAAGCAACGAAATATTATAAAGGTAAACAGTATAGTAAGGCTGCTATCATTTGGCAGAAAGTTGCTGAAAATTTTGCCCAGCATGGAGATAAGCTTAATCAAGCTATGGCTCAAGGAAACATCTCTCTCTCTTATCAAAATATGGGAGAATGGTCAAAAGCTAAATTAGCTATTGAACAAAGTTTATCAATAATTAATAGTCAAAAAAAAAGCCAAGAAAGAGATAGTATATTAGCTCAAAGTTTAGATATTCAGGGGAAATTACAGCTAGAATTAGGTCAAGCTGAAGCAGCTTTAACTAGCTGGGAAGAAGCAAATAAATTATATAATTCTGTTGAAAATCGCGTAAAAATAATCAATAATCAAGTTAATCAAGCAAAGGCGTTAGAAAGTTTAGGATTTTATCCTCGTGCTTGTGAGACTTTACAACAAAGTTTAGCCTTTAATAATCGAACTTGTGACAAATTTAGTATTGACAATGATCTTTTACAAGAAGAGATAAAAATATTTAAACAAAATTTTCATCAACAATCATCGCAACAACTTAAAAACATAAAATTAAAAGCTTTAATTACTTTAGGAAATAATCTACGTATTCTTGGCAAATTATCAGAAGCAAAAACTTTATTAGAAACTGCTTTAGATTTAGCAATCTATCAAACAGAAGCATATTATAATGCAACATTAGCTTTAGGTAACACAAATCTTATATTAACCAAAAGAAATCAAGTATCAAATCAGACAAATCCAAATACTAATCGGCGGTATTGTGACAATATTTTTGATTGTTATGAGACTGTTATTAAACAAAACTATTTTCCCTTATTGCAATTGCAAGCTCGCCTAAACTATCTAAGTTGGAGTATAGACCAGAAAGAATTAGATAAAATTAATCATCTTTATTTAGAACAAACAGAAAAATTACTTAATAGTTTGCCTCTAAGTCAAGATACTATTAGTAATAAGATTCAATTTGCTCAAAATTTATTCTGTTTATCTCAATCAAAAACCGCTTGTTTGCGACAAAGTGAAACCGATATGCAGTTGCTTTTAAGTGATAAGAATAACTTAGATTTAGCAGCTAAATCTAATATTACTAAAAACCTCAATCAACAACAAGTAATTAACTTACTAAATACAGCTTCCAAAGAAGCAGAAACTTTAGGGAATAAACGTTTACAATCCTATGCTATTGGTAATTTAGGTAGAGTTTACGAACAGTTAGGAAATTTACCAATTGCTCTAGATAAAACGCAACAAGCTTTAGAATTGGCACAACAAATGCGAGCTTTTGATATTACTTATCAATGGCAATGGCAAAAAGGAAGATTATTACTTAAGGAAAACTCTAACAATAATCAATCTCAAGCTTTAAATGCTTACAACCAAGCTATCAAATCTCTTCAACAAATTCGGGGGGATTTAGTAGCTCTTAATCGCGATCTTCAGTTTAGTTTTCGAGAAGAAGTTGAGCCAGTATATCGTAAAACAGTTAGTTTAATTTTAGAATCTGCTGACCAAGCTAAACAAGTAGGAGACAATACTAAAAATCAGGAACAACTGAGAAAAGCCAGAGATATTATTGAATCATTGCAATTAGCAGAATTAGATAACTTTTTTCAGGAAGCTTGTGTTGATGCTAAACCCCAAAGTATTGAAGCAATAGACCCAAAATCTGCTGTTATCTATTCTATTATTTTACGCGATCGCCTAGAGATAATTCTATCTATACCCAATCAACCTTTATTGCACGTCACTACTAAAGTCAGTCAAACTGAATTAGAAGCAACTGTAACTAATATTCGAGATTTCCTAGTCTTTCCCAATACTTCCTCAGAACAGTATTTACCATCATTTCAAAAACTCTATAACTGGCTGATTCTTCCTGTTGCAGAGCAAATTAAGCCTGAAACCACTTCTACTCTAACTTTCATCTTAGATGGAGTGTTACGCAATATTCCGATGACCATACTCCATGATGGAAAAAAATATTTAATTGAAAATTATGCGATCGCATTAACTCCTGGATTACAATTATTACAACCCAGACCCTTAACTGAAAAAAAATTAGATACTTTAGCTGCGGGAATCAGTCAAAGCCGACAAGTTCAAATAGGAAACAGAGACAAAACTTTTGCTCCTCTTGACAATGTTACAGAAGAATTAAATCAAATAGCTCAATTAGTTTCTGCTGAAACTCTGGAGAATCAATCTTTTCAAGAAACTAACTTCAAAAATAAACTACAATCATCTTCCTTCAGGATTATTCATATTGCCAGTCATGGTCAATTTAGTTCAGTAGCAGAAGAAACTTTTATTCTGACTTGGGATGGGGTAATTAATGCTAATGAATTACAAGATTTCTTGCAAAACCAAAATGAGCCTAATCGTCCTATCGAAATGTTGGCGTTGAGTGCTTGTGAAACTGCCAAAGGAGATAAACAAGCAGCATTAGGTTTAGCAGGAGTAGCAATTAGAGCAGGAGCGCGTAGTACTATTGCTTCCCTCTGGAGTGTTAGCGATTTAGGAACAGTTAAATTAATTACTCAGTTGTATCAACAACTAGTTACCAACCCTACCAATAAAGCCGAAGCCTTGCGCCAAGCTCAATTATCTCTATTACAACAAGATCAATTTACTCATCCCTATTTCTGGTCAGCTTTTGTCCTTGTCGGTAACTGGTTATAAACCCCATCTAGTTTGAAAGCAATAGTTTTTAGCTATCTGTTCGCCCTAAAGGATACTGCTACGCATAAGGGAACAGGGAGCAGTAATTAAAAATAAAACTACAGTTTTCTATTTGGACAGGGTTTAGTCTTTCTGGAGGGTTAGGTATAATCTTTGTATATACAAGCCAATGTTTATATTATGATCAAGCAAAAAATTACTGCTTGGGGAAA
>JASJDF010000059.1 GCA_030065715.1 Xenococcaceae cyanobacterium MO_188.B19
GGGGAAAAATTGATTCTAAAGTTGCTTGTAATTCTTGTAAAGCATCCGAAGGTTCTGAATCTGGTTGTAACCAAGCGGTACAATTTTTACTATTTTCAGCTTTCTACTCTTAGCTATTATGATAAGCTACTTTAATTGCTTTAAAATCTCCTGTTTCTTGTTGTCTTTTCAACCATAGATTATAAGGATTACGACTAATTTTCTGACAATTGTAGTTATGGGGTGTAGAGATTTTTTTAGTTCAAGCGATCGCATTAATCATAGCTGATTTTGTCCTAACCCAAGCCCGCAATTCTATAACTTAAGATTTTTTTAGAAAAAAGTTTCATAAACTTTCAGATATCCCCTGATTAGTAAGTGTAGAGTTCAACTAATCGGATATGGATATCTTGGTTAACAATCCTATATCTCATATGTATGGTCCTTATTTTTTGGTCTTTTATGGAATAGTGATTGTAGTGACGGGAATAGGATGCAAGGTTATTTTACAAGGTAATGGTTTAGATTCTGGAGCAGAAATGCCCGAAAAACCTGATCCTTATGAAATTGCCTATCTGCGAGATGGGGAGAAAGCAGTAGGAAAAGTAGTTTGTTTGGAGTTGATGCAAAAAGGTTTTGTGCGAGTTAAGGATAAACGAATTGAAAGATCTCCACAGTTATATAATGTATCGAGCCTCAAGCCTATTGAAAAAACTTTCTTTAATTGGTTAGAACATTCCCGTGTCGCTTCAGATGTTAAATACAATTTTGAATTAAAAAAGGGACTTTCAGAACGTTGTGAAATTTATAAACAATCTTTAATAAGTTCTGGCTATTTGAATTCGGAACAAAAAAGTTATCTAGTTGGTGGTGTTAGCGCATTTATCATCTTGGGTTTGGGTAGTTATAAACTGATTTCTGCCATATCACGAGGACATTATAATGTAATGTTTTTGATTGTTATGGCGATCGCTGGTACAATTTGGATCGGATATATTTCCTGTCCTCTTTACAGTCGCATCACTACAAAAGGAAAACAATATCTAAATAATCTTAAAGAAACTTTTTCAGGATTAACAGGTAACTTAGAAGTTGCTCCTACTGAGCCAGATTATAACTCTTCTTTACTAGTGTCTATCTTCGATCTCGACAATTTTAAAGCCAGTGGAGATTATCAAGATTTCGTGGATCTCTTTGTTTTTAAATCTACTTACGCTTCTAGTTATAGTTCTAATTCTAGTTCTGGTTGTAGCACTTCTATTAGTTGTGGTAGTAGCTGTAGTAGCGGAAGTAGTTGCGGAAGTAGCTGCGGTGGCGGATGTGGAGGTTGTGGTGGCTGTGGCGGGTAATTAATTAAGGAATGAGAAAGGAAAAACGACTAACAACTAACAACTAACCACTGACAATTAACCATGAACATTGAACAACAATTAGGAATTGGTATTGGATATCGAGAACAGTTTAAGAGTGAATTATTTTTGAATAAAGAGACAGTAGATTTTCTAGAAATTATTGGGGATAGATATTTAGACTCGAATCAATATTTTCAAGAAGAATTAGAATTACTTACTGCTAACTTTCCTTTGATTCCTCACTTTATTAATCTGTCTCTTGGTAGTGCAGAAGGTATCGATACAGACTATCTCAAAAAACTTGCCAAACTAATTAATAAAATAAATCCCCCTTGGTGGAGTGAACACCTCTGTTTTAGCAAAGCAGGAGGAATAGATATAGGTCATCTTTCACCTTTACCTCATACCAAAGAAGCCATAGATATTATTTGTCGCAACATCAAACAAGTACAGAGTTATATTGATACTCCTCTAATTTTGGAAAACATTACTTATATGGTAGAAATTCCAGGGGGAGAGATGACAGAAGCCCAGTTTATTGGGGAAATAGCAGAAAAAACTAACTGTGGGTTATTGCTAGATATTACTAATTTGTATATAAATAGCACCAATCACGGTTACGACATTGATCAGTTTCTTTCTCAATTACCTTTAGAAAGAGTGGTACAACTTCATTTTGTTGGTGGATATTCCCATGATGGCATTTTAATAGATAGTCATTCGGAAGCTACTCCACTAGAGGTATGGCAATTAATGGAAAAAGTAGTTTCTATTACTAACATCAATGGAGTGATTTTAGAAAGAGATGAAAATATACCACCTTTTACTGAATTATTAAAGGAATTAGATCGAGCGAGAAGTATTTTGGTTAGTAGTTAATTGTTATTAGTTAATTACATTCTTATCAATTATCTTTTTATCTCTCATACTTCATAATTCATCCTTTTAAAATTATGTCTTTATTAACAGTACAACAAGTTTTAGCTCGCATCTATACTGACAGCAAATTACGAGATGATTTTTTGACTAATCCTGATGTTGTAGGAATTAGCTTAGGTTTAAACTGTCAGGAAATAGCTCAACTTAGTAAACTATCTCGTCAGCAAGTAAATTTATTTGCTAGTTCTTTAAAGCGTAAACGTCTGGGAGAAATTCATAAGCTTTTACCTTTGACTCATAAACTATTAGGAAAAAAGTTTGATAGCTTGTTTTCAAAATACTCCGAAACTTATTTGCCTACAGGCAGTAAAAAACATCTCTTAGATGCGGTAGCTTTTAGCAACTTTTTGCAAGAATATTTGACTATAGATGATCCTCATCCTACTTGGTTATTAGATATATTGCGCTATGAAAAAGTGAGGTTACAAATGTTTCGAGAAAAAAGATTATTTATATGTGATCGCTTTGATTATAATCTAGAATCTTTAATTAATAATCTAGATTTTAATTCTCAACCTGTATTAAGGTTCAAACCTAATATCGGTATCTGGTTTAGACTAACATCAAACTCCAATTGGCGTTCTCTATTTCTTCCTATTCCTCAATTTTCTTACATTCTAAATCTACCTAAGTTGAACAAAGCTAACAACTCAGAAATTTATTAACCTCAATTGGATTTCAAATTACTGAGATCCTAATTATTTAGTAGTTTTTTATCCATAATTTGAGAAAAATAATAGCTAAAAATTACGAACTAAAGTTAAACCCAGTCTTAAAATATTAAAAATTTCTAGTTTTTCTGAAACAGCTAGGAATTTATTCACTAATTTTAAAAGTAGATACTCTACTTAAACACAAAAGTTGTATGTTATTCAGTCTGGCTAATCTTTCTTATTGGATATTCCTAAGTATTGGAATAGTTTTATTTCTGTTAGTTATTATCTCTGGTGGAGGTGATGATGATATTGAATTAGAAGCCGAATTAGACGCAGATAGCGATCTTGATTTTGAAAGTGCAGGTGATGGAGATGGTGAATTTAATTCTCTACAGTTTCTAGCTTGGCTTGGTTTTGGTAAAGCACCTTTAATTTTACTGTTGGCAGTAGATTTTAGTATTTGGGGTGTGACTGGTTGGATACTAAATGTTTTTGTGGGTAATTCTATTGGCGAAATTCCTACAAGGCTATTTGGTTTGGGTGGTTTAATATTAGTTACTTCTTTTATTATCAGCATTATTCTTGGTAGTTTAATTGCTAATCCTTTAGGTAAAATTTTTGCTTCTTTTGGAGAAGATGCTAGTAGTAATCGTTTGGTTGGTTGTTTGGGAATTGTTAATTCTAAAAGCGTGCCTTATGAAGGTAATAATCAAATTGCTCAAGCTGATGTTCTCGATCCTGCACGTAATTTAGTCACCATACCTATTTGTCTACCTTCTTGGGCAAAAATCATCCCTCAAAATGGTGAAGAAATTTTAATTATAGAACAGACAAAAAACTATTATTTGGCTATCCTTAGTCAAGGTGAAGACCGCAATACATGGCAAAATCATTAGTTTGCTAATTATTTAATTATTAATTTTTTTCACTATTAAGGAGTCAAACAATGCTATTTTGGTTAACTTTCATTCAATCTCTTGACCTCAGTAATTTGTCAACAGACATAGTAAAAAATAATTTGGAAATAGATTCTGATCGAAACATGAATATTATTGAAGAAAATCCTCTTAATTTTAATTTACAGCCTAGTTTTTCCCAGTTGGGTGGTGCGATACTTTTTCCTAGTTTGATAGGAGGTTTGGTTTTATTACTTTTACTAAGCATTTGGGCATATACGAGAGTATATGTTATCACTCCTAATAATGAGGCTTTTGTAAGAACAGGAGGAGTTTTTGTTAAGAAAAAGTCGGTGATTTTGAATGGAGGTTGTATTGTTTTACCAGGTTTTCACGAACTAACAAGAGTTCCTTTGCGAGAAATTTCTATTGATGTTGAAAGAACTGATAAATTAGCAGTTCGGACTCAAGACTATTTACGGGCTAATATGCGAGTTACTTTTTATGTGTGTATTAATGCCAATGAAGAAGATGTTTTAGTTTCCGCTGCGAGACTATCTAAACAAGGTAGAATTTCGGAAAGTGATATCAAAGAAGCTTTGGAAAAAAGGGCTGATGATGCTATTAGAGCAGCAGCTAAAAGAAAAAGTATTGCCGAAATTGATTCCGATAAATTAGGTTTTGCTGATGAAGTACTAAACTTAATTCAACAGGATTTAAAAAAAGTTGGTTTAACTCTAAACAATATTGCCATATCGGAAATTGAAGAAAGTGATACTTATGATGAAAACAATTTCTTTGATGCTCAAGGAGTAAAATTAAGAACCGAGACAATTCAGCGTTCAATTAAACAAAAATTGGAAGTAGAACTAACTACAGAACAAGAAAAGAAAGAATTACAACTTAATACCCAAATTGCTATTAAGCAACAAGAATTAACAGCAGAAAAACAATCCTTAGAGATTGAAAGAGAAAAAGAAGATGCTAAACTCAAACAGCTAAAAGAAGTAGAATTTCTTAAAGCCCAAACTGAACGAGAAATTCAAGAATCTAAAGACCAAGAAATTACCAAAATAGAACGCAATAAAATATTACAAAGTAAAGCAGTAGAAGAAGAAAAAATCCAACAAGAATTAGCAGTACAACAAAGTCGCATTGAAGCAGAAATTGCCTTAGAAGAACAAAACAAACAATTAAAAATTGCTCAAGCACTACAACAACAGGAATCAGAAGTTGCTGAAATTAATCGCCAAAAAACTATCGAAGAATCAAAAATTGAGCAACAATTAACTATTCAAGATCGACAAATTGCAGCCAATATTGCTCTAGAAGAAAAAAATAAAGAATTAAAAATTGCCCAAGCACTACAACAGCAAGAATCAGAAGTTGCTGAAATTAATCGTCAAAAAATTGTGGAAGCATCTCGCCTTACCGCTAAAATAGAAGTGGCTCAAGCGGAACAAGAATCTCAAATTGCTCAACAAGAAGCAGCAATTGTGATCGCTGAAAAAGAGCGAGAACGTCTCAATACGGAAGCAGAAAGAGCGCAAGCGGAAGCAGCAGTGGTTACTGCAACAGAAGTCGAACAAGCAGAAAGAGAACAACGTCTATCTATTATTACTGCCCAACAAGAAGCGGAAAAACTCAGCATCAGCGATCGCAATGTAGTAGAATTAGATGTATTCCGTCGTCAGCGTCAAGCAGAAATCGCCCGTCAAGCAGCAGAATTAGAAGCAGAATCAATACGCACTCTGGCAGAAGCAAATCAGTATAAAGCTTTAGCAGAAGCAGAAGGTAAAAAAGCTTTAATCGAAGCTGAAAATACTCTCAGTAATGCCAACCGCACAGCGGAATTAATTAAGGAAATTTGGCCCGAATTAGCGGTAAAATTACCCGAAATTGTTAAATCTTTAGCTCCTCAACCTGGAGTTTTAGGGGATACAAAAATCTATGCTTTTCCTGGTGCTAATGGAAACAGTGATAATAACATGGGAGAGATTAATAAATTACTACTCTCTACAAGTGGTTTGTCCTTAATTGAAACTTTATTAGATGGGGGAAAATTGGCAGCCTTGTTAACAGTCTTAAAACAATTACTTAACTCTAAAGATGCTAATACTTCTGCCATAACTCAGATTACTAGCAAGAAAAATATTTCCCAGGATTCTCAAGAAAAACCATAATCAATACAGACACCTAGAATTTTATGTCTTGATAAATCAAAGATTATGAGTTTTGAAAATCAATAATGGTAGGGTGGGCAAACTAAACTTAAATGAAATAAACGATTTACATTATAACTTTGCCCACCTTATTAATAGACAATTAAATATTCAATATCTTAAATACAGTGGAAGAACAATTAAGAGAAGCCATTTTAGCCGTATGTAATTGCGAAAGTCAGAGTTTAAAACGACAAAAGAATCTCAATCGGTTACTAATCATAATTCAAAAATTACCAGGAATTTATCGCTCATCCCATCAAGATTATCCAGAAGCTTATAACCGCACTTTAATCTGGGTTAGTAAAAATATAGATAGATTTGAATTACAAAAAGAATCAACAGAAAAAAGTTTTGTAATTTGGATCAATGGTTATCTTAAATGGCGCATTCGTGATTTATATATTTCTGATAACCGTTACGATCCTAAGCGAGTTTATCCTCATAGCCAAGAAGAATCGGGAATTGACTTAATAGAAAATATTCCCGACCCCAAATTTTCCCTAAGCTTACTAGATACTAAAATTGCAGAAATACAAGCGAATCGACAAACTCGATTGGGAAATGCAATTGTAGATTCTATTGAACAAGATTTAAGCAAAAACCTTAGTACAACCTATCCACGTAAACATCCTCAATGTAACTGTCAGTGTTTAGCAAAACGTTTATTACTTCAACAACCACCCCAAAAAATTTCCCAAATAGCACGGGAATTAAACATTAATAATCAAACCCTTTATTCCCACTGGAAACAAAAATGTCTTCCCTTGTTACAAATCATTGGAGAAGAATTAGGAGCAAGAGTTTAGGGGAGACAAGAAGACAAGGGAGACTGGGGGACAAGGGAGACAAGGAGGACAAGGAGAATTGGGAGACTGGGGTAAATTCTTTTACTAACAACTAACAACTAACTACTAACTACCAAAATAATGACACTTACACAATCCTCACCAATAACCATCCTATTAGATCGTAATGCTCATAACTATGCACACCAGTTTGCTAGTCAACAAGCAACACCAGAAAAAGGTAAACAAGTTTATCTTAATACTCTCGCTGTCTATGCTGTTGAGACTTATCTCAAATGTTTTCCAATTAAAACTAATTTAGCTCAAAGCGATTGTTGGAATCCCACTTTAAGAGCAATGTTTAATGTTGCTGACTTAGTTTTACCCAACTTAGGTAAATTAGAATGTCTTGGCATATTACCACAACAAGAAATAATAAATATTCCAATTGAATCAATAGACAATCGTTTAGGTTATATAGTTGTAAAATTTGAGGAAGAATTACAACAAGTAGAATTATTGGGTTTTATTTCAGGGAAAGCGATTAACCATAATAAAGAAACTATCAATATTAATCAATTACAATCTCTAGATACTTTATTCGATACCTTAGATGCTTTGCAAAAACAGGTGAATTTAGATCAATGGTTTAATGGTTTTTTTGCTTTAGATTGGCAACCTCTAGAAACAATAATGGCAGGTAGAACTACTAGAAGTATTACCAGCAATAATGCTGTTAATTCAATCACTAGAGGAAAAGCAATTACATGGCAAGTTAATAATATAGAAACCCAAGTAATTCTAGTTGTCAAAATAATAGCAGAAGCAACAGAAACTACTGATATCTGTTTACAACTATATCCCGCAGGCAATAATAATAATTTACCGATAAATTTATCAGTAAAAGTTTTAGATCAGGCTAATGAAACTTGTTTATCAGCAACAACAAAAGAGGAAGATGATTGGATACAGCTAGAATTTGGCTGTCATCAAGGAGAAAATTTTAAAATCGAGCTAAATTTAGCAGGAATCATAATTACTGAAAATTTCTCTATCTAATAGTAAAGCTATAGGAAGAGCTACTTGTATTCCAATGGTGCTTGCTTAACAATTTTATAATCTGGGTAAGGAGCAGGGATAAATGATGAAATTGAGAACTTGATAATCTTCTTATTTCCCTACTTCCCTAGGATTTCTCAATGAGATATATTGACGAAGTCGAAGCAGGCTTCGTCGTTGGACGGCGGAGTACCTTCGACTAAAGATTTAGTAGAGCAATAGGTAATTTTTAATACATTAGATATGAGTTTTAGAGCTTTTGTTTAATGAAAAATGATTACTCATACCTTTAAATGGTTTTGATCTAAAGACAATCCAAATTTTATCTACATCGGGACTATCGAAAGTCAATTCAAAGTACGAATTACGAATTTAAATTTATCTACTGCTGGCTAATATTGGATTCTTTCCAAAAACTTTTTAGGGTAAATAATTTCTTAGTATTAATTTGCATATTTTCAGTGGGAAATTGTTGAATAACATCAATAATTGTCCAATCATCAGATTTCGTTGCAGCTTGAATTAAAGCCGATCTTATAGCATAAAAACCATTACGTTTGGAATGGGTAGTCACTACAGCTCCAATTTCTTGGAGTAATTCTTCTCCATTAGGACTATGGGTATATTCATGAATTCCTACTACATTGCGATCAAAATCTTTTTGTAACCAATGACGCAACTGCATCAAATTTTGTTCACTTAAAAACTTAGTATATGGTTTGAACTCTGGAGTTATATGTCCTGTTTCTGCATAAGTTTTTAAAGATTGAACCGATAAAGAGCAAGCAAAAGGTCCATAAACTAATTTAATTCGTTCCGCAGCGATACTTGATTGAATATTTGTGGTTACTGATAATAATCCACAGCTAATAGCTAAGAGAAAAGATGATAAGGTTTGTTTGCTGCAATTGCTTTTGTAATAAACCATAATTTCTTTTGTGGTTAGAAAGTGAGTTGATTGTTGATACTAATTACTTGTTCTTAATTAATGCTTAAGTTATAAAAGCAAAAAATAACAAGAAATTATCAATTTACTGAAACAAGCGCAGGAGTATCTGACACTAAATCTAGTTTTTAAACCTCTCTCATAACCTATGAGTTAAATCCTGCAAGAATACATACAAAGTATGTCTAAACAGACCCAAAAAGTTAAGGGAGCGTAAAGATTAGATTTAGGATTGAACTTTTATCCTGAGCTATTCAAAGTAAGACACTCACACCACAAGTAGTTCTATATTTGAGTATAGAACTTAGGATTTTATATTGTTTGAAAACAATCCTAAACTAATTTAACATAAGATTTTAATTAGTAAAATTCATTCAGTAAATTAGTGAATAAACTAATTTATAACTTAACTATTGTTTACTTAATTCAATTGAACAATTGTTCCTTCTTGTTCCATCGAAGTGCTTAAACCCCGAAGAATCCTAACTAATTCTGCGCCTGTCCAGCCTGAAGAAAAGCGATCGCTGCTATTGGTGAGAATATTCTCGATAAAGCGATCGCAAACTGCTTTTAAAGGCTCAACAGTTGCCACTGCAACAACTTCATGAGATTGTCCCTTCGGAATAAATTTCTCTCCTGCTGGCTCAAAATAACCTTGTTGTAAAGTTAAAGGTTGATCAGTTGCCATTTCGTCAAAAATCAAAGTTCCTTTACTACCCACTACACAGATTCGCCTTTGTTTATCAGGATTCAGCCAAGATAAGTGTATATGGGCTTGGAACCCATCGGGATAGTATAAAGTTAACCAGACTACATCCGCTAAACCATGCTGATCGGAGATAGGCATAGTTTTTTCTGGTTGTAACCAAACTTGACCTTTAGCCTGTACCCTATTGGGAGTTTGCCCTAACCAATGATTAAAAATCGCAATATCGTGAATAGCTAAATCCCAAAGTGCGTCCACATCCTGACGTACTGGACTTAAATGGGTGCGAGTACCATAACCATAGCGTAATTCTCCTATGCGATCGCTTTTAATAATTTCCCGACCGCGATTAACTACACTATTAAAAAGATAAGTATGATCTACTAAAAGTTGTAATTCTTTAGATGCTGCTAATTCACTTAATTCTAAACATTCTTTGGGGTCAAGAGTTAGAGGTTTTTCCGCTAAGACATGATAGCCAGAATTTAGAGCATCTTTAATCAGGGGATAGTGAGTAGAAGCTGGAGTTGCAACTACTATTGCATCTAGGTTATTTAAACTCTTGATTGCTTCCCAGCTTGTAGCGAAAACTGTTTGATCGCGATCGAGATTAAATTTTTGTTGACAAAGAGCTAAACTTGCTTCAGAAGCATCCACTACAGCAACTAATTCTGTCTGGGGATGGTGGATAAAATTACGTACAAAATGAACTCCCCAACGTCCCACTCCTAAGACTGCAACTTTTATAGTCATATAATTTATCAATGATTATTAATCACTGACAATTTACCATTGATGAGCTACTAGGAATGAGCTACTAGGAAATAGTCCACAAAGTGGGTTAATGCCCACCTTGATTTTGATCAAAACAATTACACGACTGTGAAATCTTCACTGGTTAAAGTAGCTGTGTCTATCCCTGTTAGGATTGCTAAAGTTTCTCCATTAAGAGCAATAGTATCATCAGATCGAGTTAAGTCATTAAAGCTTACTCCTCCTGATAAACCGATCAAGTCTTCCCCATCAGTAAAGTCAACAATTGTATCTGTTCCTTCACCTGCTTCTAGAACAAATACGTCAGCACCAGTACCACCAAAAAGCAGATCGTCACCTGAGTTACCATCGATCGTATCATTTCCATCCAGACCCAGGATTTGGTCATTTTCTGGACTTCCTGATAAGTCGTCTGCGTCGGGTGTACCTGGTATAAAATTAGCTATTGCTAGAACATTGCGATCGCCGAAAATAGCAGTATTATTTTCAAAGTCGTTATCATCAAGGACTAGATTAGTACCCAAACTGGCAATTCCACCACCAAAAACTCCATTATTATCAGTGATTTCACTTTCAGTAATTATGGCTTCGCCTCCTTGGGTAGTAATACCACCACCATAAACTGCTGAATTATTGCTTACTTCTGTTTCTTCGATTTCTAGTAATCCGTTAACGGATAAAATACCACCACCATTGTTATTAGCAATATTTCCACTGATCACACTTTCTTCAATTTCTATATAGCCAGTTAAATTAAAGATAGCACCGCCATCACTAGCACTATTCCCATTAATCGTGCTTTCTTCAATGGTGATAGAGCCACCGTTTTCATTACGAATACCGCCACCCTCAAAAGCAGATGTATTGTTACTGATACTACTATCTTCGATGTCGAGATCTCCGCCAACGTTTAATATACCTGCACCGACAGCAGCATTATTATTGCTGACTGTGCTATCAATAACCTTTGCCGTTCCAGCGTTAGCAATTCCAGCACCAGCAGCAGCAGAATTATTTTCAATCAAGCTATCTTTTACTACCAGCTTCCCAGTGCTAGAGATGCCACCACCACTAGCTTCTAAAGCACTATTGCCACTAATTACACTGTCTATAACTTTGAGTGTTCCACCATAATTGTAGATACCACCACCACGGATTTTGGCAGTATTTCCAGTTATTACACTATCTTTGATGATGAGTTTTTCAGCATTAACAATTGCCCCTCCAACATTCGCAGCATTTCCACCAGTGATAGTAAGATCTTTGAATTTAACTTTAAGTTGAGTATTAACATCACCATCATCTACAATAAAAACTCGATCGCTACCTTGGGCATCAATAGTTGCACCATCGGAGTCAGATTTTATAACTAGCTCTTTATTAACCAGAATATTCGCTTCATTATGAATATTGTCATCTCCTCCCGTGACAATAATTTTGTCTCCTTCAGCAGCAGCAGCGATCGCTTCTGCAATAGTACTGAAATCTCCATTGTTACTGTCATCTACAATCCAAGTAGTCATGATTTTTTTCTCTTATAAATTCACTGAACAAAATCTTGCTGTTATATATATGCTGTCATACTATTGTGTTTAAATATGTGATCCCCGTCATACCTGCTAAGTGATCCCACATAAATATTTACTTGTCACAATGAATAGGAATAGGATTAAGAAACAAGCCAATACTAGTTATCAAAGAAAGCCTTTTATCGATTATTTAAATCAAGCAAAAAAGCAAATATTAAAACATCTAAAACATCCAATAAGTGATCTATATCACTGGTTACTTATTATATCTTGGGGAAAATTTTTAATTTTAACTTGCTTATTTTATTTTCTAATTAATATTATCTTTGCTGTGGCTTACCTGACAACAAATAATGGTATTGCCAATGCTAGAGCAGGTTCTTTTAGTGATGCTTTTTTCTTTAGTGTACAAAGTCTTTCTACCATTGGCTATGGGGCAATGTATCCCCAAACTATCTATGCTCAAATTTTAGTTACTTGTGAAGTATTAGTGGGTTTATTGCTAGTAGCAATGATGACTGGGTTGATGTTTGCCCGTTTTGCTCAACCCAAAGCCAGAGTTTTATTTAGTAATGTAGCTGTAGTTTGTCCTTTTAATGGAATTCCAACCTTGATGTTGCGAGTTGCTAATCAAAGAGATAATCGTATCATTGAAGCTAGAGTTAAAATGAGCTTATTGATCGATGAAGTTAGTCCCGAAGGTATAACATTAAGACGTTTCTATAATCTTGATTTACTAAGATCGGAATCTCCTAGTTTTCGTCTTAGTTGGTTAGTTATGCACCCTATTGATGAATCTAGTCCTTTATATCAAAAAGATGCTTTATTTCTAGCTCAATGTGACACTGAAATATTAGTTATTTTAACTGGCTTAGATGAAACTTTTTCTTCCACAATTCATAGTCGTTATCTCTATAAAGTTAAAAATATTTTGTGGTCAATGCGCTTTGTCGATATTCTCTACAAAAGCGATCAGGAAAAATATCATATTGACTACGAGCACTTTCATGATGTAATTGCCTTAGATAAATAATAACTACTTATTTACTTATGATTGCCATTTATCCAGGTAGCTTCGATCCAATTACATTTGGTCATCTTGATATTATTACCAGAGGTAGTGAACTTTTTGAACAGGTAATAGTTGCAGTTCTCTGTAATCCTAGTAAACAGCCTTTGTTTAGTGTAGAAAAAAGGATAGAGCAAATTCGTTACTGTACTCGGAATTTACCTAATGTGGAAATAGATAGTTTTACTGGGTTGACTGTAACTTACGCTAAACTAAAATCTGCCAAAGTTTTGTTAAGAGGATTAAGAGTTCTATCTGATTTTGAAAAAGAACTTCAGATGGCTCATACTAATAAAACTTTACAAGGAGAAATTGAAACTGTATTTTTGGCTACAGCCAAAGAATATAGTTTCCTGAGTAGTAGTGTAGTCAAAGAGATAGCCCAATTTGGGGGAGAAATAACTCATCTTGTGCCTAAAAAAATTGCTGAAGATGTATATAAAACTTATGGAATTACAACTTAAATCCAGGTAAGTTCAACTTTAAATAAACTTCATAAAACAATAGCTAATTGTGGAAACGCCTACAAAAAAGTTATTTTGATGAGCATGATCTCAGAATATTCTCGATCAAAAAAATCACTTATATTTGACCTATATTAAGGATTTTACTGTATAAATACTGATTTTTTACCGTAGAATCACCGATTTTTTTATGTGTAAACACTGATGTTGAAAACTTTGATTAACTTTAGAGTAGAAACTGAAGATTTAAGTTAATCTAAAATTAAATTTCAAAAAAGCTCAGAAAAAAATCTGAAATTTACTTAATTGAAATTATGGCTCAAAACTAACAAGAATTTTCTTTAAAAATATTACTAAAAAAATGTTACAAAAAGACCCCCTCCAAACTCACAACCTAAAAGCCGATCAACGATCTGAGCAACCTGCGGAATTTGAGAACAGGAGTAGTAGTGCAAATTTTCCACTTCAGAACCTTGGTTTGAATCAAGATAATTCTGAACCAGTGGAAAGTACCGACGGGGTAATTAGCCAACCTATCTCTAATGTCTCAGTACCTCGTTCTTTTGCCCCATCTACTGATTCCCATACCATTGAGGATAATCTAAAACTCAACACCGATTTCTTGGAGGAATTAGAACAATTGGAAAATCTAGTCTTAGAGGGTGTTCGTGTTCCTCTTACTGAGCTAGTGGTAATAGATGAAGGATTAATATTAGAGCATATTGAGTCGATCCGAAAACAAATTCCTCAAGAAATAGCGATCGCAATAAATGTTTTACAACGAAAGCAAGAAATATTAAAGCAAGCGCAAGACTATGCTCGTGAATCCATAGAATCTGCCAATAAACAAGCAGAGCGAATTATTCAAAAGTCAGCACTATTACGCCAAGCAGAATTAGAAGCAACCAGAATTAAAGTCGAAGCCCAACGAGAATGCCAACAAATGCGACGAGAAGCCCAGGAAGAGATCGAGCAGTGGCGGGAATATGCGATCGCAGAATACCAAGATATTCAGCATGGTGCCGATGAATATGCCAAAAAGGTTTTAGGAAATTTAGAAGGACAATTAGGTCAAATGCTTGGTATTATTCGTAACGGTTATCAGCAATTAGAACCTAATACAGTCCAGGATAGATCGAACCATCATTAAACATGAGTAATAAAAAAGTAATCTGCACCGACAAAGCACCTGCACCCGTAGGACCCTATAATCAAGCAATCATAGCTTCTGATCAAATGGTATTTATCGCAGGGCAAATTGCCCTCGATCCCGCAACAGGAGAAATTGTCGGGACAGGGGATGTAGTTAAGCAAACTCAGCAGGTTATGAAAAATCTCGAAGCGATTTTAACCGCATCAGGAACTAATTGGTCAAATGTAGTAAAAACTAGCGTCTTCCTCAAAGATTTAGCTGATTTCGCCACAGTAAATCAAGTCTATGCTGAATACTTTGATGAAGCAACAGCCCCTGCTCGTGCTTGTGTGGAAGTCTCCCGTTTACCCAAGGATGTTTTAGTTGAGATTGAGTGTATTGCAGTCTGTTAATTAGCGACGTAAAGCAAAATTGATCCCCCTGCTCACACTCCCACGAAGCTGATCGATAATCAGATTCCATAAGTAACCATATTCTTGAAAACGTTTCACTAATAAAATTTCCGCAATAATATAAAACCGTCGAGATTTTTTATATTCAGGGGGATTCTCTTCAATTCTAATTTGCTCTGGTTGGGGTAATAAATGTCCGATAATTTTTCCTTGCTCAAAAAACTTCGCTTGAATAAATAAACCTAAAAGACGGTCTAAACACCAAAAAGGAATATATTTAATAGGACCAAAAAAA
>JASJDF010000060.1 GCA_030065715.1 Xenococcaceae cyanobacterium MO_188.B19
ATGACCAGTGAACAAATCAAAGACTTTGTCATTGCAGATTTAGAATTAAATGGGTCAAATGTGGAGAATCGCATCTTTGAAGTATCGGCGATTCGTGCCTTTGCAGCAACCCAATTTTTATTAGAAGTTCAACAAAATCCTAAAATACAACTTTTAGAAATTGCTTCCCTGGAGACAGTGGCACAAGAAGTATTTGGTATTGATTGGGAAGAAGAGATTGAAGATGTCACAGTCAAATTTCTAGCCCAAAAAGCTCTTAAGCTCTGGAAAAAATCAGGATTTTCTCCTTTCCTGCAACAAGCAATTTCTACCCTCATGGAGAGTGCTGCCCCTCGCTGTTTAATGTCAGCTTTAAACTTAAGTCGCTATCGTCTTTTAGAGTTAAAAGATGACCTCAGCCTTCGCAGTAATGCCATCAATCAAAACACCGAAAAACTACAAGAAGAAATTAAACATCTCGAATCAGACTTAGATTATTTAGGAGTTTGTAGTAACAATTTAAAACAAGTTGCTGAAATTAAGAGTCAATTACAATATAATCTCGAAATCATCCTTGCCGATCTAAAAAAACAAGCTACAGTTAGCTTAGAAGAATATTTTACTGAAGCCGAATATCAAAAAGGCGATATTGTCAAAAAAGCTGATATTAAAACTAGAGAACTACTTTTAACTAATATTACTGATTTTGATCTATTACCCAAATGGCTATCAGAAAACTTAAAATCCAATTTAGAACATAAAAAATCAGGAATAATTCAGTTTAATACCCAGCAAGAAGCAAATACCTTTACTCAAAAAGCAATGGTTTGGGCAAAAAATAGGCTGGAAACTTTGAGCCTTGCTACTAGAAAAAATATTGAAATTGAAATTGAACAAACAAGCAACATTTTAATTGATTGCTTGACTAAAGAAACTCAGCCAATTATTGATAGAGCAAAAGTTAGATTACAAACTAATTTTGAAATAAATTTACAATTGCCAACTCCTGAGATACACACAGATACTAATCTTGAAATAAATCAAAATATTATCAGGACTAAAACTCGTCTTGTAGAAGGAGATTATGACGAAAGAATAGTTAAAAAACGGGCTTGGTACTACTGGTTTGGGATTGTTCCTTTTTATAGTACTGAAAGTTATCAGAAACCTTATAAACAAGAAAATTATTATATTGTTTCCCTCGAAGAGTTAATCCAGCAAATAAACATTCACACTGAAAACTTTATTGATAATATTCAAACTAAAGTAATTCAACATTTAGACGGAAATTTACAACAACAAGTAGATAACTTTTTTGCTCAACTTGATGAATATCTAAGTAGCTATTTAAACAATCTTCAACAAGCACAAATAGATCATCAGTTATCTTTAGAAAAAAGACAACAACTACACAAGCAAATTGATGGATTAGTTCCAGATACTATGACTTATCTTCAAAAAACCGATAAATATTTAGAAATGACTCAACAATTTATGACTAAAGGCAAATTATCATAAGTCTTAATTATTCAATTAAGCACCACTACTGATTCGTGATTTCGGCAATTTTTGTTTCAGTTTGACGCTTTTCTCGTTTTAGAGGCTTGACAATAAACTTAGGTAGCTGTGCTGATTTAGTCAAAGCAATATTAAAGTGCTTTAACGCATCATTTAAAATACCAAGATTATTCTGTTTTTTGCCAATTTTTCGTAGTATTTGGGCTTTTAAATAATAATGTTCTGGATTATCAGGAGCTTTATCTAAGGCTTTTTGAGCAAATTTTAAAGCTTGATCGTATTGTTTCAAATCTCGATAAGCCACAGCTAATCCTCGATCCACTAGATAATTGGGTGCAGCATAGGCTTTAAATCTTGCGATCGCCTGTTCGGGACTGGAAAAAGGTAAATTAACTGCTAACAGTAAATCCATATAACCTTTAATTAAATTTAATTCTGGATCATTTGGGTCACTATCTTCTGCTGCATCTAAATACTTAAAAACTAGCTGTAGCTTATTAATTGCACTAAACGCACCGTCTTTTTCATAAAGATAAGCTCCTTCCAGGAAATGTCCCACAGCTAAGTAGAGATTCCCCCGTACTGGGTCTTTTTTAACTAATTTTGCCCCAGCATTAAGGGTTTTATTCCCATATATTTTTAAAGTCTCCCAATCTTCCTCTGTAAAAGCCAAAGAACCTCTTAAAGCATAAGATAATGGTTCATCAGGCTCTTGTGATTCTGCCAATTTTAATGGAGTTGCTGCACCCCGATAATCTCCTTTCAAAAACAAAGTTTTAAAAGCTGTTTCCGTGTGTTTTCCAATATTACGAGGATTATTGTTTCTAAATGGATCTTTTGCCCAAGCTGGATTTACTACACTAAAAATACTGGCAAAAATTAAACTAACAATAAAATGAGATGGAAACAATTTTTTCATAATCAATACAATATACTTGTTTGAAATCGACGTATCTTTAGCTACTTAGTTCCAAATCGACCTATTACTTATTCTAAAAATGTTATCTCTAAAAAACTTGGTTTATCATCCTCCTGCTACAGAGAAGCCGATTTTACAAGGAATTAATTTAAAGCTAGCTCCCCAAGAATTAGGATTGATTGTTGGTGCTAGTGGTTCGGGTAAAAGTACTTTGTTAGAAATTCTAGCAGGACTAGCAGAAAGAACTGGAGGGGGAATTTATTGGCGCGATCAAGAAATTATGTCTCTGGATTTACAACAACTTGCAGGAATTGTCTTTCAGTTTCCCGAACGTCATTTTTGTGGTAACACTATCCTAGAAGAATTGAGGTTAGGACATCCTGAATTGGGAATAGAAAGAGTCAGAAACGCCCTAACTGAAGTAGGATTAGAAACAGTCTCTCTGAATATGTCCCCTCATTCTCTTAGTGGAGGACAGCAACGTCGTTTAGCTTTGGCTGTACAATTAATCCGACAGCCAAATATTTTAATGCTAGATGAACCTACTGCTGGGCTTGATTGGTCGATGAGAATTCAATTAGCACAACTGTTAGACAAACTTAAGGAACATTGGACATTATTAGTAGTAACTCACGATCCAGGAGAATTAGCCAAGATTGCCGACCGCTGTTGGACAATAAAGCAAGGAAGAATCAGTGAAATTACCCCAGAGAGTTTGTATGTTAAGTAGTTAATAATTCCTATGGAAATCCCCCAATTGCCATTAATGCTAGAGCTATGGCAGAGTACAATAAATTGGCAACCTACTCAATCTCAACAGCAAAAATTTCAGGAACTTTACAAGACCATTCTAATTGGTAATCAACAACAAAACCTAACTCGTATTACTGCGCCTGAAGATTTTTGGGAAAAGCATTTATGGGATTCCGTATCTGGTATTGCACCATTGCTAGAAACTGATTCGCAAAGCTATCACATACCAAAAAATGCCAAAATTATCGATGTAGGTACAGGTGCAGGGTTTCCTGGTATACCTATCGCTATTACTAAGCCTGGGTGGAAGATAAATTTATTAGACTCAACTCGTAAAAAAATTGTTTTTCTCAATAATGCGATCGCATTACTTCAACTTCACAACGCCACAACCGTTTTAGGTAGAGCCGAAGCCGTGGGACAAGAATCCTACCATCGAGAGAAATACGATTTAGCATTAATTAGAGCCGTAGGTCAACCTTCTGTCTGTGCGGAATACATATTACCCCTGGTTAAAGTGGGCGGTTTGGGTATTTTATATCGAGGACATTGGTCAGAAGAAGATACTGTAAACCTAGAATCTGCTTTATCTGAGTTGGGGGGGAAACTTCAATCGATTCAGTCAGGGAAAACACCTATTAGTCAAGGGGTTCGTAATTGTATCTATATTCTCAAAACTACTCCTACCGAGTCTAAATATCCTCGTGCGGTAGGAACACCTCATCAACAACCACTATGAATAATATTAACTAGCACAGTAGTGGCAAACATTCCCCTAAACGTTCATCAAGATACAGAAACTTAGGATGGGATTGACCCATTTCTATTGCCTCTAAAATTACTCTTGGTTCGCTATCCTTGAGACAAAAAGAATTAATCCCCATCTCATGTAGTAGCTCAATTATTTCTGGATGTTGACATTTACTCCAATGAATAAAAGCCGTATCTGGAGCAATTGCTTGAGCGATTGTTAAATCATCTAAATCGGCTTGAGGTTCGATATCAAAAAAGATAATATCTAATTTAACCTCTGAGTACATCAGTAAAAACAGTTGCTCTAGGTTTTCTGCTACATAAATTTCATGATTAGGTCGATTGATTTCTATAGCTTTTTCTAGGGCAATGCGATCGCGTTGATTGGACTCAACAATGAGAATATTTAAAGGTTTATAAGAAATTTTGTTAATAGAAAAAAGTGTATCTAACATTAATAATAATATTTTAAGTTTATTGGTATATGTACTTACATATTATTACTGAAATAATTAGTTTTTTAACAGGTTAAATCTTGAGTTTTACAAAAACTTAATTAAAAATTGAGACAATTAGAGACTTTTTTAAGATAATTTGAAGCTATAGAGCACTGGGGCAAAACTGTGAACAATCGTTTTAATCAACTAATTCAATATAATCTTTCTGGACTAGGTTGCTGGTTAACTGTCATCTTTGTGGCACTGTTCCTAGGTTCGGTGGGCTTAGGTTGGGTTGTCAATGGTTTCCTGCTGTTGTTGGTTTTTTTGCTACTTCTACCTATCTTGATTATAGGGGGTGTGCAATGGTGGTTGAAACGCAATCTAATCCAGGATAACTGTCCAGTGTGTAATTATGAATTCACTGGATTCAAAAATACAGAATTTAACTGTCCCAATTGCAGCGAGCCATTGGAAGTGATATCAGGAGGATTTAGTCGGGTGACTCCTCCAGGTACTATAGATGTTAACGCCGTAGAAGTAACAGCAGTTAGTCTTGAAGAAAAAACCGATTCATCTGCTTCATAAGAAGACCTCTCTTGCAAAAATAAATTTTTGATCAATTTCTCCCTTGTCTCCCTTGTCTCCCTTGTCTTTTTTCATTATCGTGTAGTAGAAATCCGAAGAGTAAACTGGTATCTATTGCGAGTACGTTCTCCTACATAAACTTTATATTCTCCTGGTTCCCAAGAGCCAGAAATTTCAGGTACTAACCCAGCTCTTTGATCTCCCAAGGCGCAAAATCTACGACCTGTTTTAGGTTCGACGATCAATAAAGTAGGTTGACCACCTTTAGCCTTTACTGTCAGGCGCATATAATCCATTCTTTGATTCAAACGCATCGTATGATGGGGAGATGATGCAATAAAGCCACAGTCTTTACTATTGATCGAACCTCCAGAATTTCCCTGAATTGACAGAGCCAATGCTAATTCAGCATTAACTGCGGATATTACTGTTGTGAAAAATATAATTCGGATAATGCGGGCTAAAGATATTTTCATAAAATACAAAGATTCTATACTGATATTTACTTATAATTTTATTCAACAAAAGCACTCTTTAGTATTCATGTAGTTCCAGTTAATCAACAGTCACCCTCTTATTCACAGAAGTAAAATTTTCAAAATTAAAGATAAATAGTACATTAAATCTTCTTTGAGGTAGGCTATCAGTTCTGGGAAAATAGAAAGTAAACTGTTTTATTTGGTTCAAGGTAATAGCTGTCCAAATTCCCGATTAATAAATCCCCTAATCCTTACTCTATAAAGTTTTAGCTATTTAAGTAAGTTATTGACATTTCCTTGGTATTATGCGAATTCACCGATTGTCAATGGAGAATACACCTAATTAAAACACATGAATTAAGTATGCAATACTCTACTAATTTGCAGTGCCTAATAATTTTGTTAGAATGTTATTTATTAAAATGTCATATTTTTTTACAAAAAAGCTTATAGAAGTTTACAAGATAAAATTATTGTTTAAGTGTTCTCATGTCTTAAAAATCAAGATTTCTCATTGAAGTTTTTGTAAGTTCAAAATTCACATTGAGCAAAACCTTAAACAAGTAAGTTTTTTTATATTTTATGAATTTCTGTGTAAACAGCAAATTCAGGCAATTATTATATAACTACTTGATAATATGTCAAACTCTCAGGAAAACCGTAATTTAAGTCTCAACAACGGTTCTCATACCCGAAATTCCGTAGAATCGAAAGGGACTAATAAAGTTGGCAATTTTAACTCTTTTGAAAAATTTAAAAGACGTTGGAAACCTGCAACAGCAGTATTTATTTTAACTGTAGGAGCGACAGTAGTAGTTAGTAGTTTATTAAAAACACAGTATCAGGCACAAGGTAAATTACTTTATAAATCTAACTCAACGACTACTATTACAGATATAGGTGAAGAAGGCAATGAGTTTAAATCTTTACCTAACAATCAAATACCTCTTCTGACTCAAAAGGAAATTATCTACTCTACACCTATTTTGCAAGAAACCATAGACATCCTGAATTTAAAGGATCGAGCGGGAAACCCCCTGCAACCTAAATATCTGAAAAAAAAATTAGACGTTAGGGTTGAAAAGGGTAGTGATGTAATTACGATTACTTATAAAGATCAAGACAATCATAACGCAGCAAATGTAGTTAACACTTTGATGGATGTCTATCTAAAAGAAGAAATCCGTAGCAGCAAATCCCAGACAGTTAATGCAGATAGCTTTCTTAACAATCAAATTCCCCAAGTAGAAAATAATCTCAAAAAATACGAGTCAATTCTACAGGAATTTAGAGCCAAAAATAACGTGCTCGATCTTCAAGAAGAGAAGAAAATTTTAGTTAATGAACTGGGAGAACTGAATAGTCAGATTTCATCTGTAGGTGCAGATTTACAAGGTACTAAAGCTCAGACTTCTGCTTTACAAAGTCAACTGGGATTAAATTTTAATCAAGCAATTACTATCAGTCAATTGGGTAATTCTCCCACAATACAAAGTGTTCTAAGTCAGTTGGCTCAAACAGAAAGCGAACTAGCAGAAGAAAGAAAACGTTTCAAAGAAACTCACCCTTCTATTACTAGTTTATTAGGTAAAAAAGCTAACTTAAATCGTTACTTACAACAAACTATTAGTAGTAAGGTGGGAAGAAGAGTCAAACTATCAGAAGGATTACTTTATAACGGAAATAGCGCTAAAGAAACTCCTCTGGATCGATTTATTAGTTTAAAAATTCAAGAATTAAGTCAACAAACCCAGTTAGCTTCTCTGTATGAATATCAGAAAGTATATTTGCAAAGAGCCAAAGAATTACCAAAACTAGAGCAGAAAGAGCAAGAAATACAGCGTGATCTCGAAAACGCCAAACAAACCTATGCTAATCTCCTCAGTACTCAGCAAGATTTGCAAATTATGCAAAATCAGCAAATGGCAAATGTGGAAGTAATGGAAGTGGCGGAAATTCCCCTAGAAGGTACTTCTGGCAGACTAGCCTTAATGGTATTGGGAGTTATCTTGGGGCTATTCCTCTCCACTATGACTGTTAATGTATTAGAAAAACAAGACCGCACTATTAAAACTATCAGTGAAGTCAAACAAAAACTACCTTACAACGTTTTGGGTATGATTCCTTTTGAGCCTGAAAGTCACAATCAGGGTATTGTAGTTCAAACTGAGCCTGATTCTTTTACTAGCGAAATCTATCGCATGATTCAGACTAGCCTCAAATTCGTTGTTTCTCAACCAGAACCGAAAGTAATTTTGATCACTAGTTCGGTTCCAGGAGAAGGAAAATCTACTGTTACAGCGAACCTGGGGGCTGCGATCGCGCAACTAGGGCGCAAAGTTCTGCTCATTGACGGAGATTTAAGACGTTCTCATCAACATGAACTATGGGGGGTTAGTAATAAAGCTGGAATTAAAGATATTATTACCCAACAAATACCCCTAAAAAAAGTAATATCTCGACCAATGAGTAAGCTAGATTTACTCACCCCAGGAATTATCCCTCCCAATCCTTTGGCTCTTTTGGATTCAACAGAAATGAAAAATTTGGTCGCTCAAGGCAGAAGAGAGTACGATTTAGTATTAATTGATGCACCACCTTTGCCTGTTACCGCAGATGTTTTAACCCTGAGTCAATTAGCAGACGGAATTATTTTTGTCAGTCGCCCAGGAGTCGTGGAACATGAAAGTGCAGAACTAGCGAAAGAGACTCTGACTAATACGGGACAAAGAATTTTAGGGATGACTATTAACGGGATTCATCCAAAAGAGTTTGACCGTCATTCTTATCATGGAAAATATGGCAAGAGCTACTTCTCCTCTAAATCTTCCAATAAAACTGACGATGTTTCAAAATCTACCATACCTCGTTCTATCTAACTCACTTTGAGTGAGAGCTAAGATTATTAAAATATTGAGGTAGCTATAAGCTTGTATCGGTCAAAAGAAAAGTAATATTATTCCTGTCTTACCTATGGCTATTCGAGTTAACAGTTCTGCTAAAAAGTCCCATATATCGATTCAAACTACCCTGACTTCCCAAAAGCAGCCAGAAAAACCGACAAATATTTCTCAATCAAAATCTTCTAAGCCAGAATTTAACTTTAACTTAAATAGGATTTCTAGAGCATCTGCCAATAGAAAATCCGATCAGCAACCAAGAATTAACTTTAAGTTGAGTGATCATCAGTTATTTAATAGTCAAACCAAATTAATTACACCTAGAATAAGGCGATCGCGCAGCGCCTCGCTGGAAGCGAGATCGTACATTCCTTCGGAAAGATCGCCAAATCCCTATTTACTTCAGCCCAAGTCTGGTATTTCCACCCTAAAAACTCCCCATCCAACTATGATTCAGAAAGGTGAAGCGGGAGTTCATCATGGAATAGAACGAGAAGCCACGGGAAGTGAAACTGGTCTTTCCGATTCCAACTCAACAGAAGAAATGTATGCAGGGAACTGGATGCGGGATTTCTCTCAACTAAATGTTCCCCTAGTACACCAAATGTTAGGGCAAATCCCTTCTAGAATCGATGCTCCTCAAGGAGAAACTATTGGTGCTAAAGGTGCAGAAGATTTGGCAACGGGTTTGATTCGCGCTTTAGCAATGCTAGAATTTGGTCCCGATATTACGAACCAATTAATTACCCCTGAAAACATCGGTGTTTATACCCCAGAACAACATATTGATAATCCCATGGGGACAACCTCAGCCGATCATTTAGTCAATGGCAATGAAGCAGAAGTCATTGCTCATATTCAAGCTCGAAATAGGACTAGAAATGCTCGCCAGTGATCGGAACTCAGTATGCCTATTTCCCTTGAGGAACATCAAATAATACTGATTTCATATAATATTCTGCCCAATCTGGTCCAAAAGCTTTTTCTAAAACCCGACGAGTTTTATCGTTTTTTTGCTGTTTGGTACAGTAATAATTTTGTCCTGCTAGATACAATTCTTGCTGTTGAGGGGAAAGGGGTTCAGCTTGTAGAGCTTGTTGACAGTGAATTTTCAGCATTTGTTGAGCGTATTCTAAGAAATGCTGCTCTTCTAATTCATTTTTAGGTCGTACAAATAAGCAAAATTTCGAGAAAATATCCGCCCAAGGAGGTAATTCTCGATGTTCACTAAATTTATCGGTAGATAAGACTGATAATTCTTGTATATAAGCAGCAGAGAGGGTTTTGTCGGGGCTGGTGGGAGAAAGATCTGCGATCGCAGCACTGATTCCCGCTTTTCCTGCCACAATATCACAGCCAAACATGGGCAGGGGATATTCTGGACGAGGGAACATCACACAATGAAGAATATCTAAATTTTTGCCTACTTTGGCTAATTCCAGGTGCATTTTGCGGAATTCCCGCGTTTGATAGCAACGATTTTCAATACGGAGTTTTTCTCCTTCCAGTTTTCCCTCTACATAGCCCAATCCCTCTGGTAATGAATAGGGAGATAAATCTAGAGTTTGGTGCCAACAATCTAAAATTACATCTGCAAGCTGACGGATCAGAAGATGTTGTTCTTGGCGTAGTGAGGTTTGTTGGGAGGTTTTTAACATTTCGCTCATAAAGACATTTTTTATAAGTTGCCACTTCAGAGGGAGAATCGCGGGCAACTATAACATTAACGATATACTGAGACTGACTTGTTTGATATATATAACTAACAATCGTAATCTATTTTGTGCAGGAGATTAACAGATGTTTGGCTTAGGACTACCAGAAATAGCAGTTATTGTTGTGGTTTCACTCTTAGTTTTTGGTCCCAAAAAAATCCCTGAAATTGGTGCTGCCTTAGGTAAAACTGTCAGAGGCTTTAAGGAGGAAATGGAAGAAGGAGGAAGGAAGGATGAGGAATGAGTAATGAGTAACGAGTAATGAGTAACGAGTAATGAGTAACGAGTAATGAGTAACGAGTAATGAGTAACGAGTAATGAGTAACTACTAACTACTAACTACTAACCCCCCAACATCTGTAACTTATAAAGACTGGCGTATAAACCATCCTGTTCTAGTAATTCGTCGTGAGAGCCAGATTCGATTAGTTCTCCTCGTTTTAATACCATAATTTTATCAACATTACGGATAGTAGAGAGACGATGAGCAATAATAATGGATGTGCGATCGCGTACTAGATGGTCTAAGGCTTCTTGAATTAGGGCTTCCGTCCCTACGTCTAGGCTGGCAGTAGCTTCATCTAATACTAAAACTTTGGGATCGCGGATGGCTACACGAGCAAAGGCTAGAAGCTGTTTTTGTCCTCCTGAAAGGTTGGTACCTCTTTCTCTGAGTTGGGTGTGATAACCAGCAGGCAATTCTTCAATAAAGCGATCGATATTGGTAAGTTTGGCAGCTTGTTTGACTTGGCTAAAGGCGTAGTTGTCTCCTAAGGTAATATTGCGCTGTACATCTCCTGCAAAAAGGAAGCTCTCTTGTAAAATGACTCCAATATAACGACGCAATTCTTCTTGGGGAATATCTTTAATATCTATTCCATCAATTAAAATTCTGCCTTGACTTGGTTCGTAGAGACGACATAGTAACCGAATGATGGAGCTTTTCCCTGCACCAGTAGGTCCCACTAAAGCAATTTTTTCTCCTGGTTTGATCGTAAAGTCGAGATTTTTTAGCACATATTCATCGCTTTTGTAACCAAACCAAACATTTTCAAATTTAATCTCTCCCTGGCTTTTGCTTGTATTGTTGGCTTGATTTAGGGATAGATTGCTGCCAGAATCAACAATTTCGATGGGTTGATTCATTAATTCGGTAATACGTTCGATCGCGGTAAATCCCGATTGAAACATGGTGAATTTATCGGCAAACTGACGTAGGGGATTGAATAATCGCTGGGAATAGAGAATAAAGGCGGAAAGCTCCCCAAAAGTCATGGCTTCTTTGAGAACAAAAAAGCCTCCTAACCACAGCACAACTGCGATCGCAACTAGGGCAATCCATTCTAGGGTGGCGGATACGGCAGAATCATGAAAAATCGTTTTATCGATTTCTCCCCGATAGCGATCGTTAATTGAGCGATACATCTCGCTGTTATATCTTTCCCGACGAAATAACTGAACAATATTTATTCCTGCAATATTTTCTTGCAACATGGAATTGAGTTTTGATAATTCTTCTCTGGCGCGATAGTTAGCAAGACGGTATTGTTTTTGAAAATAGATAATTAAAGCTGTAACAGGAATTAGCATCAATACCAAAATCGATGCTAGTTGCCAATTCACGAGATAAATTGTTACTACAATCGCGACAATGGAGACAAAATCGCTCACAACTCCTACTGCGCCACTGGCAAATACATCCCCTAAAGCTTCTACATCACTAGTAAGACGGGTAACTAATTTACCTACGGGAGTACGATCAAAAAATCGCGATGCTAAAGATGTAACATGGGCAAATAAATCCTCTCTCACTGAAGCGGTGATTTCTTGTCCAATTTTTTGTACTAAGTATCCTTGTACCGAAGCAAACATTAAGCGAATAACTACGGTACATAATAGTAACCCAACTAAAATATTAATTCCTTGTGCTAGGGATACATCGGTTAAAAATTTCCATGTAGGCTCTTCTCTCAGTAAAGATACGGCTTGTCCAATAATTAACGGTTGAATTGCTCCTGCGATCGCTAACGGTATTAATAAGGTTAGGGAAACTAGTAGAATAAGTCGATTTTTACCTAAGTAAGGTAATAGTTTTAAAAATAATCTCCAGTCGGTTTCTTGATTTTTACTTTTCAAATACTTATTCATTTATCTGTTGCTAAATGTTTTCTAAAATACTTATTAGTTGCTAATTATTATCATTACTAGGATTGACTTGATTTCGAGGTCATTTTAAAGTTTGGGTAAAGCTAAAGAAATTGTTTTCAAGATTTGATAAAAATACTGTGTATCTACTGATTTTTTTTGTATCTTATTAGCATATAAGACAAAAATAGACGGCAATAACAGTGCTAACTACGTATATATACTGATTTTTTATCGAGCCTAAGATTCACTATGTTTAAAAAACTGCACAATTTGTTTAGCGAGGAGCCAGATGATCCTATAGTCTCAGAAACTCCGAATAATCCCAATTACCACTCTGAATTTAATCCTTCAGCAGAATTAACTGATTCTTTAGGTCAAGAAGAATCGGCTGAAAAGGCGATAAATTTATACCGAGATGAGACGAGAAAAAATTCCCCCACAGATGACATCGAACTCAAAATGGCTCAATTGCTGCGACAGCAACAAAACATCAGTGAATCTTATCAAAAACTAGCAGCAGCCTTCAAGGAACAAGGAAACATCGACCAAGCAGCAGAATATTATCGCCAAGCAATTATAACTAAAAGTTTGATCAGTAGTAATAGTAATAAGAATGCTCAAAAGTCTGCCTCCTCAAATATAAATAGTCCATCTATGGTACACAAACTGTCAGACAGTGCTTTTTCCTTTCTTCCTTTATTAACATCTACTTCCAAATCAAGAAACACTACAGAAAGAAACTTACAAAATAAAACTCTATCTGATCAACCATCCCGTAGTTCTGCTTTAGGTTCTCAAGGGGAAAATATTAAAATTCCCCAAGATACTAATATCACCTGGGAAACTATCCAATTATATGCAGAACAGGCTTTAGATGGGTACGATAATTGCCAGTGGCAAGTAACAATAGATGCTTGTAAAAAAATTCTCCAACTTGCCCCAGAAATGGCAGAGGCTCACAAAATTCTCGGTAATGCTCTACAGAGAATGGGAGATACAGCAAAGGCAATGGATTGCTATGCCAAAGCCCTGAAAATTCAGCCAGATTTGGCTATTGTCTATGGAGGAATTGGGAAACTTTATTACCAACAGCAAAAATGGTTAAAAGCCAAAGAATACTACCAAAAAGCCACAATTATTAATCCTCGATATCCAGAAGCTTATCTCAACTTAGCCTACGTGTGGCAGCAGCTAGAGCAACCAGAAAAAGCCGAATTTTGCCAAAAACGAGCTGCTAATATCCAACAAGAATTGTCTTCTGATTCCTTGTCTCCTGTCTCTGAGAATAAAGCTCTTCCTAGTTCGACTCAAGCAGGAGATGCCATACTAACCTATTACAAGCTGGCGCAGAACTTAGAACAAAATCACAAGTGGCAAGAAGCAGCCTTGCACTATCGTAAAGCTGTAGAACTGAATAATATTTACCTCAAATCTGGGAGCCAGAGTCAGCTAAAAGGTACTTTGACTAAGTTTTCGAGTCAGACTAGTACTCGTCAAAGCCAACTAAAAAGAGCGATCAAGCATTATGCTCATCAAGCAAAACTCAAACCTAGTTCAGCACAAATTCAATTCAACTTGGCTAATTTATATGCCAAAAATCAGCAGCTAGAAGAAGCGATCGCTTCCTATAAGCAAGCGATTAAAATCGAACCTGCTAACGGGCAAGCCTATATTAATTTAGGTAAAGCTTTAGCTAAAATGGGGCAGAAAGCTGAGTCTGTAGAGCAGTTATATCTAGGTTATACTATTCAACCAGAATTAGCAGATGCGGATAATTTATTTAATTTGGGTAAATCTCTAGTTCAACAGGGCGATCGCAAAAGAGCCGTTAACTGTTATTCTTTTGCCATTAATCTCAAACCAGACTTTGTGGAAGCCTATCATAGGCTAGCGGAAACTCTGATGGAACTGGGTCGCAAACAAGAAGCTATAGAGTGTTATCGTAAATCGATTCAGCATAATCCCCAAGATACCCATTCTCATTTTGTTTTAGGAGAACAATATGTTGCTAATCGACAATGGGATAATGCAGTAGAAGCTTATCGCCGAGTATTGGAACTGCAACCCCAATATCCCCAAGCAGCTTACAAACTGAGTTATGCTTTATCACAAAAGCTTAAATCAGAGTTATCTGACAGGTATTCGTAACTGTTAATCATCCTCGCCTCCGTCCTAAGATTTGGTGTTTAAAGTTAACCGTATATCCAGTCTCATATTGGATAGACCTCTTGTATAAGTTTTTAATTCCTTGAGTTTTTCGCTAAATAACTAAGGACAAAAAACTAATAACTTTTGATCTTCAAAATTATTTTTGCAAGAGGTCTAATCAACCATTAACCATCAACAAAAAGAAGCTATTCTTCTTGTCTAGCCAGTAAAACAGGACATTCCGCTTTAACTCTGACATAGTCAGACAAAGAACTACCTAAAAGACGGTCTAAATCAGGTAGATTTTTAGCAATAGAAGGACGGCGTTCTGGGGAACCCAATACAATAAAGTCAATATTGTTATCTTCTGCAATATTGCAAATTTGTTGGGCTGGTCTACCACCAGCTAAAATACAGCGATAAGTCATGCCTCTACTTTTCACTTTTGCAGCAGCAGCACTTAAAATTGGGTTATTTGCGATATCTTCGGGAGATACTTCTAGACCTGGTTTAAGATCTGGATTAACGCGAGTTAAATAAATTTCTGCGTCAGAATATCCTTGAAACAAAGATAAAGTCATATCCAGGGCATACTGAGAGGCGGGGGATTTATCTATCCCAACCATGATTCTTTTAATTCTTTTGACATAAATATCGTCTTTTACCAGCAACATAGATCGTTCTGTTAACTGGAAAACATACTGACTCACAGAGTTACTAAGGATCGATTGTAGTTTACCCAAGCCCCGAGACCCCATAATAATTAGGTCAGTATCTTGCTCTTTGGCGACTTTCAAAACCGTAGTTTTTGGTTCCCCTTCTTCTATGACAATATTGGCTTGATTGCTGTCTATACCCAAGCGATCAATTAATTCTTTAACTTTAGCTTCAGCCTTTGATAGTGCTTCACTTTCTTCCTCCTTGGTTTTAGGAGAAACCACCCTAAGAA
>JASJDF010000061.1 GCA_030065715.1 Xenococcaceae cyanobacterium MO_188.B19
TTGGTAAGGAGAAAAGACTCCAAGCTATTAAGGCAGCAGAGAGAGTTTTGACTTCTGTTTTTAAAATCACGATAGATCAAAAGGGATTTGAATAATAATACCAAATCCGATTACCAACAGGTCGAGGGATGCTCTCGATGAGAGAGCATCCCTCGACCTCATTTGAACAATTGCCGATGCAGTTTTAATTTCAATTCCTGCAATACCAAGAATCGATAAAACAGTAGTACAAATTAATGACTTGATTTTCATAATTATTAAAATTCTTATGAATTAGAACGTAAAAATTTTAACCAATTTTATTTAAAAAAAGATAATCTTCGTAGGGCGAGTCACACCCACCCTAACTAATGATTAAATAATTTCTGTTGATGTATCAGCTTAAATTACGATAGGTTATTTTTTTTTGACTTTATATTTTTTTGATAATTTTGTTACCAGTAACCCCATAGTTAATAGACCTATTATATTGTTGGGTTCAGTGACAGGTTCTGAGGCAAAAATAATTGCAGATTCAGGTTGATTGCCTGCAAAAATTGTATCGTTAACTGCTGCGTTTACTCTAAAGCTAGATGCTACAAGTCTTAACTCTTCAATCAACCCTTCTTGTCCCAGTAAAGTTTGATTAACTATATAAGATATATCGTTAATAGCGAGAAAAGAATCAAAGTCATTAGGAAAAGAAGATGTTGGCAGTAAAAATTGAATAAAATCTCCTACATCTCCTCCAAAAGTAAACTCATAAAGAATTCCTGGAAGGTTAAATCCAGTTGCACTATTTACTAACTCAACATTCAAATCACCATCAAAGAAACTAGTGGGGTTATCATCAGGAATAATTTGTTGAATTACCTCTTCCTCTTGAGTACTAGGAAGAAAGTTTCCTTGAGCGTCTTGAAGTCTTCTACTTGTTTCTTCAATATCTTCAATATAAGCAAAAGAAGAGATGGCATTAGGAAAAAATCCTATAACTGGACTGCTATCTAAATCTACGATTGGCTGACCATTTTGTTCCGTTAAAATACTAAATTCAAATCTAGGTTGGGGAATTTGGGTTATTGAAAGATCGATAATAGAATCACCATTAGAATCTTGATCAAAAGCAGGCAATGCCGAGGGGGTCACAGGTAGAGAGTAAGCACGACCAATAGGTCGTTGAGCAATTATGCGACTTTCTGCTCTAAGACTTACTGATGGACTAGCGGGTAGAGCATAAAAACGACCAATAGGTCGTTGAATAATAGCTGATGCTGATTCGAGATTAACTGCTAAAGTGGTTGGTATAGCTAAAACAGAAGCCAAAATTAGGGACTGGATTTTCATGGTTATGTTACTTCTCCTAGAGTTAAGACAGTTTAAGATCACATTCTCTTATTAGAATTACAATTAACTGATTAATCAAAAAGTATCTTAATAGTCTGAATGAGAGGTGAGGAGTAAGAAGTGAGGATTTAACTGTAACTTAAGATTGGGTGCTTAAACTGTTTGGTTTGGTTGACTTTACGCCAAGCTTGAGGGCTAGTGCCATAATATTCTCGAAATTGACGGAAGAAATGATTGAGACTGCGATAGCCTACTTGGAAGGCGATTTGTTCTACTGATTGATCGGTTTTGAGTAGTAAGGATTTGGCTGCGGTTATGCGTCGTCTGATGATCCAACGATTGATAGTTTCTCCTGTTTGTTTTTTTACCAGTTCCGTTAGATAAGCTGCGGAAAAACCAGCGTGTTTGGCAACATCTCTCAGACTGATTGATTCATGATAATGATTTTCGATGAAGTCAAAGATTTTTTTGAGTTGCGGACAAGGAGAGAATAGAGTAGAGAAATGAGAAAATTCATCGGTTTCGTTGGTTTCATCGGTTGATGATTGAGAATATCTTTGGAATTCTAAGGCAAACCATTGTTTTAATAATGATTGTTTTTTGATTTGGGCGTTGACTGCGCCTAGGATTTCTTCTGAGGTAAAGGGTTTTGCTAAACAATCGTTTGCTCCTAATTCCATCGCCTTGCGAATATCTGTGCGATTGGTTTTGTTAGTTAATAAAATTAGGGGAATAATTGCGGTGCTTGGATTCTGGCGCAAGGTTTTTAGCACTTCATACCCATTTAATCCTGGAACAGAAATATCACAGAGAACTACATTGGGCAAACATTCATGGGTTTTTTCGACACCAATATTGCCATTATTTGCATCAATGGTTTCGATTCCTGCGATCGCCAAACAATCTAATAACTTAGTTCTGGTTTTGGATTCTGGCTCGATTACTAGTACTTTTGTCATTTTTTCCTCTTGTTGTGACTTAATCTACGAAGTAATGGGGAATTGCGCTCAACCTAATTCGTTATTTAAACCAAATTGTTAACTTGTTAACTAGGTTAACTCAAAAAGTTAATTAAGTTAATCTTAATATTATTGTGGAAAAGAACTCGATAAGTTAACATAAAAACATAATTAAGTTATTCCTCCCGTCCTGAAATGAGCCTCAATTCAGAAGAAATCGTACAAGCCATAGATCAAAGATTGTTTGTTAAGTCAGGTCGTCATTTGAAAGATGTAGAGAAAATAGTGCTACGAGGAGCATGGGAAGCAAAAACCTATGAACAAATAGCAGATACTTGTCAGTACAGTATTACCTACATTAAACAAGCTGCTGCACCAAGACTCTGGAAATTGCTATCGGATATTTTAGAAGAAAATATTAGTAAAACGAACTTTAGAGTGGTAATTGAGAGTAAATGGCAAAATTTATCTTTAGAAACCCTTTCTCAACCTCAATCGTCGCAAAATAGTTCAATTTATTCCACCACAAGACAGCAGAGTCTTCTCAGACTAGGTCAACAAATTAATATTAATAACCTGGAGCATGTAGGAGTCAACCCGCGACAAGATTGGAATCAAGCACCAGAAATTAATGTTTTTTATGGACGCACTGTAGAACTTGATCGATTAAAGCAGTGGCTGACACAAGATAATTGTCGATTAATTGCTATTACTGGGATGGGAGGAATCGGAAAAACTGCCTTAGCTGTACGCTGTGCTCAACAAGTACAAGACAAGTTTGATTGCTTAATTTGGCGCAATCTAAACCAAACTCCCACCCTGAAACAATTAATCAAAGACTTAATGGGATTTCTCGCTCCAGAAAATTACCGTGACTTACAAGACTTGGATGAACAGATATCAAGTTTGATAGTTCACTTACGTCATAAAAAATGCTTAATTATTTTGGATACAGCCACAGCAATTCTACAAAGTGGTAGTTTAGCGGGTAGCTATCGTGAAGAATATCAAGATTATGGCAAGCTATTGGTGAGATTAGGACAAGAATTGCATCAAAGCTGTTTAATTTTAATCTCTCGTGAAAAACCCAAAGAGATTGCACTCATGGAAGGGGAAACTTCCCCAGTACGCTCTTTATCCCTTAAGGGTTTAGGGGAAGCAGCAAAAAAAATCTTACAAGCAAAACAATTATCAGATGAAGGGAAATGGTCAAATTTGATTGCTATCTATCGAGGTAATCCCTTAGCTTTAAATATTGTTGCTAGTACTATTAAAGAGATTTTTGGCGGGAAAGTAGCTTCTTTTTTACGACAAGAGACAATTATTTTTGGCGAACTCAATGATATTTTGGATGAACAGTTTGAATCTATCTCTGTAACAGAGCAAGAAATTCTCTACTGGTTGGCTATTGAGAGTGAACCTGTTTCTTTCTCTGGTTTACGTTCAAATTTACTTGCACCCATAACTCCCGCTAGTTTAATTGAAGCTATAGAATCTTTATTAAGGCGATCGCTTATTGAGCGGAATGCAGTAGCAGAGGAAATTTTATTTTCCCTTCAACAACCCGTAGTTACTCAATATGTACTGAACCGAATTAGGGATCGAGTCACCCAAGAGATTCAAGAAGTCAGTAAGAGTCAAAACATTAACAAAATTAACTTATTAAGAACTATTGCTTTGGTCAAAGCCCAAGAACGGGAAACAGTATCTCATCATTTACTCCTCAAACCAATTATTAATCAACTATGTATAATCTTTAAAGACGAAAATCTTATTGAACAGCAGCTAAGTAAAATTCTCTCTTTCCTAGAAGGTAAAACTTCCCTAGCAGTGGGCTATGCCAAATACAATCTCGAACATCTGCTATTAGAGTTGCAATCTCAACAGTTAAGTTTCCGAATTCCAAACTGACGTTATATTGCCCAACCAAGAATTGAAACCAATATGAGCTACTGTATTAACCCTTGGTGTCTTAATCGTTCCAATCCTGATGAGTATGAAGTTTGTCAAAGTTGTGGTTCTAGTCTGATTATTAATGAACGTTATCGAATCGTAAAACCTTTAAGAGAACTAAATCAAAATCACTATACTGAAATATTTGAGATAGATAATCTGGGTACAACTAAAGTTCTGAAAGTTTTAACTAGCGATCGCCGTCGTTTAATAGAATTATTTAAGCAAGAAGTAACTATACTGCAAAAGTTACAAGAGCTAGAAGTGCCTCTAGTTGATACCTGTTTCAAGTTTTCCTTGCCTGAGAGTAACAAAGATTTATACTGTTTGGTAATGGAAAAAATCCCTGGACAAAATTTAGAGCAGTGGTTAGAGCAACATGGAACACTATCTGAAGAACTAGCTGTAGATTGGTTATTGCAATTAAATCAAATCTTAAAACAACTTCACAATAAACAAATTTTGCATCGGGACATTAAACCAGGGAATATTATGTTGCGTCCTGATGGCAAACTGATTTTAATTGACTTTGGTACAGCTAGAAACGTTACTCAAACTTATGTAGGAAAGCTACAAGAAGGTAATCTTACCAGAGTCTATACTTCTGGTTATACTGCACCAGAACAACTTGAAGGACAAGCGGTATATCAGTCTGACTATTTTGCTTTAGGACGTACCCTAGTTCATTTACTAACTGGCATACACCCAGATAACTTACCAATCAATCCAGAGAACGAAGAATTAATTTGGCGCAATCAAGCACCCTACATATCTACTAGTCTGGGAGATTTAATTGACGAATTAATGAAACCATTGCCTCAACAAAGATTGGCAAACCCCCACTTATCAATTGAGCAACTACAAATAGAGTATCAGGAACAGCAAAAAGCTATTGCTGAATGTAGTGGTGGAAAAAAACTAGCCTTCTGTGAGAGAATCACCCGATTTTCTGGTAGTCTAGCCCATACTTGGTTGAATCTAACTAAAATATTGGGTATTAGTATCGCGATCGCATTTGTAGTTATGGGTATAAGATATATCGGGATACTACAACCATCAGAATTAAAAGCCTATGATTATTTGATGCAGTTGAGACCCATAGAACAGCCAGATCCTCGTCTGTTGCTCATTACGATTGATGAAGCTGATATTCAATATCAACATCAACAACAGATGAATATGCGCTGGTCGCTATCAGATGGAGCTTTATTACAACTGCTAGAAAAACTAGAACCATACGAACCACGAACCATCGCACTCGATATATATCGTGATTTTGGAGTAGATTCTGATTATCCTGAATTAGCCAATCGTATAAGTTCCGATCAGCGTTTTTTTGCTCCCTGTAAAGTTCCTGCACCAGAAGACGGAGACTTAGATGGAATTCCCCCTCCTCCCGAAGTACCTAAATCCCGTATCGGTTTTAGCGATTTAGTTGCCGATCCTCAAGAAGTTGTGCGTCGCCATCTTTTGCATTTGAATCCCCCTATAACTTCCTCCTGTGCTGCCAAATATGCTTTAAGTTTACAAGTCGCACTTCATTATCTACATACAGAAAATATCCAATCAACAGTTACCAGCGAAGGACAACTAAAAATCGGCGATGTAGTTTTTCGTCGATTGAAACCCCACATCAGTGGCTATCAAAATATCGATACCTCAGGTTATCAAGTATTACTTAATTATCGTTCTTTACGTTCCGCGAGAGATATTGCCCAACAAATACCATTAAGAAAAATTTTAGAAGATGGGATTGCTCCTGATTTAATAGAATCAGTTAAAGATCGAATCGTAATTATTGGAGTGATTGCATCTAGCGTATCCGACTACTGGAGTACTCCCAACGAGAATCAAGCTTCCTACGTTTATCAAAAAACACCAGGTCTAATGGTTCAAGCTCATGCTATTTCTCAAATCATCGGTGCTGTTCTTGATGACAGACCCTTGATTTGGTGGTGGGACACTTGGCTAGAAGCACTTTGGTTGTGGATTTGGTCTTTATTAGGATGTATTATAGCTTGGTATTTTACTCGTCCTTGGCATTTAGCGATCGCTATTGTAGTAGCATATTTTCTATTATTTAACATTTCTTTTGCTATCTTTAAAATCTCTGGCTGGATACCTCTAGTTCCTCCAGCTTTAGCATTATTGACTGCCTCAGTGACAATATCATTTATAGTTAAAAAAAACCTTATTATAAGAGTCACTTTTAACAATTCCAATTATGACTAATATAGGGTCAGTCTTGCTCAAGTCTAATATCGGTTATATCACTCTGTTCGGAATTATTACTATCATCAGTTCGATCCAACCAGCATTATCAGAGTTCATTGTTTCATCTGATGACTCTAGAGAGATCGCTAAAGAAACATCAGATAACGCCCAAGATTCCCCAGTTCAACCCCCTCCTCTACCAAATAATGGCATTCCAGTAGGTCGTCGTCGCGGGGGAACTAGTCGCAATCAATGTCCAGTCAGTAATCTACCTTTAACTGCTTTAGTACCTGGTCAAGACACTTCCAAACAAATAGGGCAAAACTTTGTCTCCTTTTTAGCTTCAACAGTATCAGAATATCCGACAGTCTGGATTTATATTCCCCAATCATTGAATAATTACTCTATTGGCGAATTTGTCTTTCAAAATGAAGCAGGAAAAGATATTTATCGACAGTCTTTGACACTACCAAAAACAGAAGGAATAATTGGGATTAATCTTCCGACAAAGCCAGAATATTCTTTAGAAATAGGTCAAAAATATCACTGGTATTTTAAAATTTATTGCGGAGAAGCACAGCCAGAAGCAGCATATTATTATGTTGATTCTTGGATTCAAAGAATAGCTTTGACTCCCGAACAGGAGAGGAAAGTAAGCAACGCGAAATCGGAGCCATACTGGACTTATTTTGAACAAAATATCTGGTACGAAACTGTTACAATTTTAGGTCAATTACTCCAAGCCAATTCATCTGATTTTAATCTGCAACAAGATTGGTTCAAGATTTTACAATCTATTGGTTTATCTAATATTAGCCAAAAACCCATTGTTAAAATTTACGAGTAATTAAGGTTGGCATGAAAAAGTTTTCTGTTATAAATTACCCCAACTTGCCTCTAATCCCTCTTTTATGACAATCAGATTTCGTATAACAAGTTGGGGGTTCGAGTTTCGACTTAAAATTAAGATGGCATTTGTCTAGCGATTAAATTAGCAAATAAACCTTCTTGCTCCGCTAAATCAGAAAAACTGCCTTGTTGTACGATTCTTCCTGCGTCTAAAACATAGATCCGATCTGCATTACGGATAGTACTGAGTCGATGAGCGATTACAATTCTGGTAACTTGTAACTTGTCTAAATTTTCACTGACAATAGCTTGGGTGCGATTATCTAAGGCACTGGTAGCTTCATCAAATAGGAGAATGCGGGGTTTTAAGACTAAAGCTTTAGCAATTAATAATCTTTGTCTTTGTCCTCCAGAAAGATTACCGCCTCCTTCACTAATTACAGTGTGCATTTTCATGGGCATAGTTTCAATATCCCGATCAAATCCCGCCATACGAGATGCTTCCCAAGCTTCCTCTAGAGTAATCCTTGCTCCACCAGCCAGGTTATCAAAAATTGAACCAGACATAATTGCACCATTTTGTAACACCACCCCCAATTGTCGGCGTACTGCACTAACATCTAGTCCCGATAAATCTTGTCCATCGTAGTAAATACTCCCATCTTCGGGGGTTTCAAAACCTAGTAAGAGGCGAAAAATAGTTGATTTACCACTACCAGAACCACCCACTAAGGCAATAAATTCTCCAGGTTCGGCATTAATGGTGACATTATCTAATGTTAGGGGAATATCGGGGCGGTAGCGAAAGGATACTCGCTCAAAATTGATTCTGCCAATGAGTTTACCTGGATCGGCTTTAGTTTGTTCTACTTCAGGTAAAGTTTTGACAATAGGTTTGGCTCTCTTCCACTGAGGCACAACTTGTAAAATATCAGTCACTATATTACTGACTTCGGTTGAGCCACCAATAAAAGTACCAAAGGCACTATTAAAGGCTAAAAAAGTTCCCACAGTTAAACCTACACTACCACTCATTTCGGCTTTATTCAGTAAGCGGACTGTAAACCAGAAAAGAATTCCTGAAGTTAAAATCGGCATTACCGTGTTAAATACAGCGACAATATCTTCAATTAATTGGGTACTGAGTTCTAGTTTAATTTGCTTACTATAGCTCTTACTCCAGAAAGCAAAGGCTCTGGTTTCTGCACCCGCAACTCGTAGTTTAGAAATACCGTTAATTAACTGGACTATTTCCCCAAAAATATTACCTTCGATTTCTAATAAAGGATGGACTTTCCGTACCAAAATTACTCCTGATAACACAGTGACAATGATAATAACTACTGCTGCACCAACGGCAATAAAAGATAGGGAAGCACTGTAGTAAAAGAGCAAAGCTAAATTCAGCAAAGCAAAAACACTGGTAACTAATTTGACTAAGATAGTACTGCCTAGTTGTCGGCGGATTTGACTGACAGAGTTGGTTCTAGATAATAAATCCCCTGTGGTATATTGACGAAAAAAAGCTACTGGAAGATTCAGCAGCCGATCCCACATAGCAGACTGAGTAAAAGCATCAGAAGTAGTTTCGATTCTCAGTAGGGAAAATCCTTGAGCTAATCTAAAGAAGGCTGTGGCAAAAGCACCAAGTACTAACCCCAAACCAATTTGAATTAATGTAAAGCGATCGCTGTCAGGAATGGCATGATCGATCATAATGGCTGTAGCTTGGGGAATCAACATTCCCAGTAAGGTAATGGCAATACTGGTCAAAACGATCACTACGATATCTTTTAACCTACCTCTGAGAGCAAACTTTACTATATCCAATACAGAAAGAGCTTTATCAGCAAAAGAGCGATAAAACATATATGCCACTGGCTCTAAAGTCTCCGCATTATCCTGATTTACCGCACTACGGGTATGAGTTAGGGGATTGTAAAGTTCATAATTACCCGAACCTTTAGGAAGCAATGCCACTGGTTGAGATTCTCCTGAAGATTGGAGATAGGCAATTAGAGGCTCACCATCTTGTTGCCACCAATTATCCCGTAATATAACTTGTCTAATCCTGACACGGGAAGCTCTAGCAATTCCCTGTAACGGTTCTTCTAGTCTTTTGGGGTCTTCGGAAGGAGCAGGAGGCGCAATTTTGATACCTAATGCTTTTCCTACTGCACCAGCAGCTACTAATATAGGTGTACCTTCTCCTAAAAAGTCAGTTGTTTTAGATAATAGGGGCGAAGCTAACTCTCCTAAAGCTTCTGCGGTTACTTGTTGATTGAGTTGCTTTAGGGCATTAAATCGCTGTAATTCTTGATTTTGCTCTTGTTGGGCTTGTTGTTGCTGGCAAAAGAGAAAATATCGTTGAAATAAAGCTATTCCTGTTAGTAATTCATGAGCATCAGTTAGAGAATTAGTAGTTACCGTAGTTATTTGAGTATCAGCACTTGCCTCAATCCAGATATCTTGGGGAATAGGTAAAATCTTAACTTGCTCAGTAATAATAAGTTCTTTAATTCCCAGTAACCGTATCACCCCCTCTTCTACTCGCAGCCACACCAGATGCTCTGATTTGGGTTGTAAAGTTTGACCTGGAATCAAGGAAAAATGTTCATTTTCCCTGGCTTTAATCTGAATACTAGGAACAACAGCATCAAACAGAATGGTATTGAAATTTTTTAACCATTCCTCAACTAAAGTTACAATTCTAGGGTCTTTTTCAGCTACCAATTCTTGCCAAGATTCCCTACTTATTTTAACTAGGGTGGTAGGCATCATCGAAACTGCCAAGATGTGACAGTCTTTCACACCATAATTGGGAAAAGTACCAAACAGAGCCTCTCCCGCTTCACAACTAAACAAATAACGGCGATTACCTTCAATTACTCCGTCTTTAACCGTTACAGCAAATAGAGATACAGAGCCAGACTCAATAAACCATACTGTTTCTGGATCGTTTAAGAGGATTGTTTCATTACCTTTCAAAGAATTAAGTTCTCCTGGTAATTGATTTTGATTTATTAAATTAACCATATTAAATACCTGATAGTTAGTGGTTAGTTGTTAGTGGTTAGTTGTTAGTCATTGGTCACTTCCCCACTTCTCCCAGTCCCCTTGTCTCCCTTGTTATCCGCAGGTGTATCCTTTAGGACTCCCTTGTCTCCCAGTCCCCCAGTCCCCTTGTCCCCTTGTCTCCCTAACTTTCTTCACTCTTAATAAGTTGGGCATAAACTCCTTCTTGTTGCCATAACTCCTCATGAGTGCCTCTTTGAACTACTTTGCCTCTTTCTAAAACAATAATTTCATCACAATCGCGAATTGTACTTAGACGATGAGCTACGATAAGACAGGTACAACCACGACGACGCAGATTTCCGTCAATAATTTTTTCGGTTTCTGTATCTAAAGCACTGGTGGCTTCATCCATAACTAGAATGGAAGGGTTGTTCACTAAGGCGCGAGCAATTTCTAATCTTTGTCTTTGACCACCACTCAAATTGCCACCACCTTCTTTTAATTCGCAGTTATAAGCCCCAGATAAGGAGTTCACTACATCATCTATGGCAGCGTCTCGGCAAGCTTCTCTTAAGTTTTTATTGGGTACAGTGGCATCCCAAAGAGCTAAGTTATCTCTAACTGTGCCTCGAAATAGAAAAATATCTTGTTCTACCATTGCAATAGAACTAGTTAAAATTTGGGGCGAAATTTCGGTTCTCCCTTGTCCATCAAAGAGAATTTCTCCTGACCAGGGTTGATATAGTCCTGCAACTAATTTGGCAATAGTTGATTTACCAGAGCCACTACCCCCAACTAAAGCAATTCTTTGTCCTGGGGTGACTGAGAGGGAAAAGTTTTCAATTAAGGGTGAATCGAGATGGCTATAACCAAAAGTCAGATTTTTGATTTCGATATATCCTTTTAAACGAGCTAATCCCGTTTCTGTTGGCTGATTAGGTGATAGTTGTGCTTGATTATCTACATTGGAGTCAGGGGGATTTTTGAGTACGTCATCCAAACGAATAATATTACCTTCTAGTTCTTGGAGAGTTCCCGCAAAGTCCACTAAATTATTCACTGGGTCTTGAAAACTCTGAACAATAGCTTGAAAAGCAACCAGCATACCAATACTGAGGTATCCATTCATAACGCGCCAACCACCTACAACCAAAAGTAAAGCGGAGGAAAGGGAAGTTAATAATACAGGTAGTCCAGAAAGAAATTGATTGGCAATTCCTAATTCTTGTTGAGAGTTAATGGCTTTGGTATAGTAACCAGACCATTTGGAGAAAAAGTCTGATTCTACTCCTGATGCTTTTAGAGTTTCTATATATTGAAGTCCTGCAATGGAAACCCCCGCAGCTTTACCATATTCTTGCATCAGTCGTTGATTAGCATCCACTCTTTGCCGATAAATCCAACGCAGGGTAAGCAGGTTAATCGCAGCAAAGCCAACTACCATAATCGTCAGTATTTCATCATATTGAAGCATTACTATGGCAAAAAAGACGACCATGATGGCATCAATCACTGTAGTTGCTAACTTTCCTGATAAAGCTTCTGCTACTTCGTTATTCAAGCGAGTGCGATCGCTGATTTCTCCAGCAAATCTTTGAGCATAAAAACTCATGGGTAAACGCAGAATATGCCAGAGAAAATGCCCCGACATTCCCACTGCTAACTTAATTTGTAAGCGTCTTAAGTAGCGTAATTGTAGTAAAGTTAAAACACCTTGAAAAACAGCAGTAATTGCCATCGCTAACAGTAAAGGACGCAGCCAGTCTGTGCGCTGTTGGACTAAAATTTCATCGACAAATATTTGACTAAAGACGGGAATCAGTAACTTAACTAAAGTGAGCAAAAAACCTGCCAAGGTACAATATAGTAACGCGCCGATGACAGTTTGTAAACGCGATCGCAAAGCTAATAAAGCATTAGGTTTACTCCCACCTTTAGTAAATTCCCCACTTGGTCGTAATAATAAAACGACTCCTGTATATCCTTCATCAAATTCTTGCCAAGATAAGGTTCTAGGACCACTAGCAGGATCGTTGAGATAGACTTTTTTGTCGCTAAATCCTTCGACTACCAAAAAATGATTAAATTGCCAAAAGATAATAAAAGGTGATTTAAGCTGTAGCAGTTGAGGAAGTTCTTTTTTCAATCCTTTAGCTTCTAGTCCATATCTTCTAGCTGCTTTTAGTACATTAGAAGCCTTACTACCATCACGAGAAACTCCGCATTCTTGTCGTAATTCTGCTAAAGGAACGATCCGACCGTAATAACTTAAAATGATTCCTAAGGCTGCTGCACCACATTCTACAGCCTCCATCTGTAAAATAGTCGGAGTTTTGACTCTGGGACTGGGTTGAGGCAAAACCTTTAGTAAAGATTGCCAAAAATTGGAAATTTGGGGCAAAGAAAAATTAGTAGATACCACTGACAGACCTCAAAATTGGTAAAACAAAAGTAATAGGAGCTCTTTCTTCTACTTTGACTCTGGCGGAAGTAGTTGTTCCTGCCGAAAGTTTTAATTGAGGACCAGTAGAAGAAGACCATTTATAGTTGCTAAAAGTTGTGTCATCACTCTGCAAAGTAGCAGATACTTGGATGACCACAGGTTGGTTTTCGGGTACTAAACCTCTGATGATTTGGGAATTACCTACTACTTTCGAGGCTGCTTCAGTAGTAACAGGAAAAGGTGATATATCTTTGATATCTCCAATAATTCCACCAAATCTTTCCCTTTTAACAGTTTTCGGTGTAATTTGAATTTCCATCCCCGACTCAATCTTCTTACCTTCCTGCACAGGGAAATAAGTAATACTAGTTAATTGACCTCCTTCATTATTCCTATCAATACTGGCAATACGATTTCCTGCTTGAATCACCTCTCCTGGGTTAACGGTCATTTCCAGAATGCGCCCCGAATATTGACTTACAATCTGACTTTCCGTCTTAATTTGTTGTTGTAGTTGAGCAATTTCTCGCTCTACTTCTTGTATTTCTTTGGCGCGGTTAGTACTATTAGCCAAGTCTTGTTGAGTTAAGTTAGCTTGTTTACTATTTAGCTCTTGAAGTTGTGCCTTAATATTTTTAATTTCATTGAGATTAGATAAGTACTGTTGCAGTCCATCTGCTTCTTTAACATCAAGTTGCTTTAATTCTGATTCAACTTGATCTAGACCAGAAATATTATTTAAAAACTCTTGTCGAGCTTGAAGTAAAGTATCTTCAGATATTGCTCCTTCTTGAAATAGTATTCGGCGTTTATCTAACCTTTGCTGAAATATCGGATTAAGTTCTTGTAAGGTGCGCCGACGTTTGGCTAAAGTTTCTCTTTGACGATTGATTGCAACTAGACCCTTTTCTTTGAGGGTAGGAGTTAAATCTTGGACAATCTTAAGCCTTTGCTCTAAACTTTGACGTTGCTCTAGAATTGAGCGTAAATCCTCTTGTTGGCGTTGGGCTTGAACAGATTTAGCCTCTAAGTTTTGCGTTTTGAGTTGGGCTAGTTTAGCTTGAGTTAATTGTAGCTGTTTTTCGCGATCGCTTTGATCGATGATAGCAATAATGTCTCCTTTTTCAACTAAATCGCCGTTTTTAACTTTTACCTCCATCAATTGTCCCGAACTTTGGGACTGCAAAGGCACAACCGTACTGGGATAAACTAAAACCCCCACACCTTTCACCGTTACAGGAATTCTTCCGAAAATACTCCAGGTGATAGCAGTAACCCCCAATAATCCCAATGTTGCTAAAGGAATCCAACTTTTAGGATTAACTACCCGCATCAATTGATCTAATCTTTCAGGAGAAGATAATCGCTCTAAAGATTTTTCGCGAAATAGTTTGGTATCTTCCTGGGAAGCAACGGTATTTTTTGCTTTTGTCGGTTCTGACGATTCCCCAAGCTGTTGATATTCTGGATCTAATTTACGGTGGAAAATTTTAGTAAATAGTCCAGGACTAAGTTGAAAGTAGTCTTTACTAGCAGAACGAATCCCGTTAACAATATCTTCTATTGGAGTACTTTTGAGTAAGTAGCCTCTTGCTCCAGCTTTTAAAACTCGATTAATCTTATCTGGACTATCAGAATCACTCAAAACTAAGATTTTACAACCAGGAAATCTTGCTACTATAATTTCAATGATTTCAAACCCATCTATTACAGGAATTTCCCCGTCTAACAAAACTACATCTGGCTGTAAAGATTCAATGAGATTAATCCCAGATGCACCATTGGTCGTTGTCCCCACTACCTCTATACTTACTTCTGTATCCAGTAAAGCTTTTAGATTTTGGCAACCAGAATTTTGAGCATCAACAATTAAAACTTTAATAGTTCTTACATTATTCTGATTGGGGTCGCCTAAAACTCTCGAATTAGAGGCAGAGGGTTTGATACTGTTATTTTCCACTTTTCTTGCAACTGAATGAGATTTTTAATCAAAGCAAATCACCAATTAATCTCAGTACAATTTAATTTTAAATTCCTTAATAGATACTTTTAAAGCCCCTATTAATTGTACTAAGCTATTGATGCATTTTTATCTATAAATTTGGCATAATTGCCAATATTATAAAGATCGTAATTATGTAATTCAATTAACAATTAACGGTTGAAGTTACATTTTTTTTGGATAAGGAGTTTAAGCTAAAAACCGAAAAATAGACCAAAGCCAAATCATTTCTAAAATCCAGGAGTTATAGCAATTAAAAACTATGACTTTTTTAAGCAATACTATTTAAACTTGTCATGTATTTTTACAGCTATAAATAAAAAAACTTTAGTCTTAAATGAGAATTATTCATTGTATTTGAAATGGGAATATTTTAATCTTTAAATTGTCTAGAGAACAAGGCAATTTTAAAAATAAATCCTTGCTATAGAATATCCATTAACCACAATAAAAACCAGGAGATTTTCCACATGACTATCGAAGCCGTCAATCAATTTTTAACTAAAGTTGGCGAAGACCAACAACTTCAAGCGGAATTAGCTCAAGCGATGGAAGCAGAAAATGACTGCCAAGCTGCTACGGAATTAGCTGCTAAA
>JASJDF010000062.1 GCA_030065715.1 Xenococcaceae cyanobacterium MO_188.B19
TTACGAAGATGATGAGAAGTTTAATCGTTTTTCTACAAAAGTTTTAGGTGTTCAAGCCAAGCCCAAAGAAGTAGATGAACTCCACAAGCAGTTGTTAGCTCAAACTTCTAAGCTGGCTGACTATAACAAGATTAACTATGATTATCCCAACCAACCTCATTATGGTTTTGGCAGAGTCGATGCTATTGGCTCAATTTTTAACCAAGTTATGGTTACTTTTAATGACCTACCTAATAACAAAGCATTTCCTTCTGATGCTCCTGTAAGCTATCCCTTTATCTGGGGAACTAACGAATCGGATGTGGTTCAATGGTCTGGTTTTGCTCCTAATGGTCCATTGAGTTTAGGGACTCTGATTCGTAACGGTGGAGAAGTTCTTGGTACCTTCGGCACTATTGATATTTCTGACAAGAAACTAGTCAATAAATTGGAGGAGAATTTACTTCCTTTTCCTCCCTATGACTCTTCCTTAAATATCGTAAATTTAGGCAAGATCGAAAAGTGGGTGTCCCAACTCCATTCTCCACAATGGTCTGAAGAGTATTTACCAGCCATTGATCGCCAATTAGCAAACAAAGGTAGGGTACTGTACGAGAATAATTGTGCTAGCTGTCATCAACTAATACCTCGCCAAGAAGAAGGACTTCCCTATAATGCTGTTCTCACCCCCGTAACTGAAGTTAAAACCGATTCTACGCAATTAGATAATGTCTTACTGCTGCGAGACGCAGGTGAGTATAAGGGTCGCTTGGGTTTAATTCCCAAACTGGAAAAGATCCCAGCTAAGACTAATGGTACTAATCCTTTATTTAACGCAGTACTTGGGTCATTAATCGAGCATCCCTTAGACAGTATGGTAGCAGCTAATATTGAGTTTGAGGGAACTTTGGCAGAATCTGTTGAAGCAACTGCTAAGTTAAACGGAACAATTAAGCAATACCTTAAGGAAGTTGCAGCTACGGCTCAAGCTAGTTCTCTTACCAATGCCAAACAAGGTGCTAAGGCGAATGTTTATAAAGCTCGTCCTCTTAATGGTATTTGGGCGACTGCTCCCTATTTACACAATGGTTCTGTCCCCAATCTCTACGAACTACTACTTTCCCAGTCAGAAAGATCCTCAGTTTTTTATCTAGGTAATCGAGAGTTCGATCCTGAAAAAGTAGGTTACGTTTCAACTTTGACAGCTAGTGATGTTCCTTTGTTTAAATTTGATACTGCTTTGAAAGGCAATTCTAATCAAGGTCATGAATATGGACTTGATCTAACTGATGATCAAAAGTGGCAGCTTGTAGAGTTCCTCAAAACACTTTGACTTTATCAATATATTTGTATTAATTGTAATTTTAAGAATATTACTATGGACAATGCAATTACCTATCTTTCAAGTTTTGAAATTGATCGCAATAAAACATTACTTTTGATTGAAGCCAGCATTCAAGCTTATAACGCCTTTAATAAAGACGATTCTGCCAAGTGTAATTGGGAAAATGTTACTCAACCAGAAGATTACGAATTAGTTGACTCTTGGACAGGAGTTGATGCAGTTTTTAATCAGTTAAAGCGAGTTGAATGTTACGGAATTGTTTTTCGCTCTCAAAAAGAACCCTATACCTATATTTTTGCTTTTAGAGGAACGGACGGTATTGAAGACCTCTGTGATGATTTTGGTTTTAATCCTGTTCCCTTTCAAGCTTATGACAAAAATATCTTAGTTCCCTCAGACGTTACGGTAGAGTCTGGTTTTTATCATATTTATGCCGATAGTCATCGTCATACTGCTTCCATGCAGCATCAACTATTTGCTCTGATCGATAAATATCAAGCTTCTCCAAAGCCTATCGATCAAATTTATGTTACTGGACATAGCTTGGGCTGTACTTTAGCTACTTTGTTTACTCTTGATCTAGCATTATCCAGACCAGAGATGAAAGTTGTAAACTATAACTATGCTTCTCCTCGGGTTGGCAATCAAGCATTTGTTAATTTCTACCAACAGCAATCTCTGCAACAAAATTCTGCAACTACAACAGTTCGCTTTCAGAATGTCTATGATAAAGTTCCTTGCACTCCCCTAAAAATTCAAAGATACAAACATTTACCCTATGCTTATTTAATTGCATTTTACCGTGATAATTTCACAGGAAAATTCGATATTGTAGATAACCATTCTGTACAGAATTATAAGAAGGTCTTAGAGTATATCTTGAATAGTTCTGATGACTCATATGAGACAGTGTTTGAAAGTGATCGCGACAAAAAAATTAAGTCGGTTTTGCCTAATCCTACTTCCATTGGTAAATATTGGTAATACCGTTTCTTAAAAGTGACACGAGATTTAGTAGAGAATCAGGGAATAGGGAATAGCCTTAAAGGATTCGCTCGGCATCGAAACAGATATAGCGAAAGTTTAAGAGAGTTCTTTTATCAGAGACTTTTTCAGTAAACCCTACTTATAACTCTTCTATTTCGACAATTCTTTTGAGAGGTATAGGTTGAGATTGAGTTTCGGGCAATAATATAGGTTCTTTTTGTTTCTCTTTAACTTTATTGGGCAGTAATACAGGTAAAGGTTCTGTTTCATCCATCCAGTAACTAGCTACTGGTAGAGTGTGTTCTAGGTCTTCTAAGAGACGAGGAATGATCATTACAGCGTGCAATTCACCGATTCTTTCTGCTTCCTGCATTCCTACATCGATCGCGATCGCAACATTAGCAACCGACCCTCTAATAATAGCAGTACACAAGCCATCTCCAATCTTTTCATAGGAAGCCAACTGCACATCTGCTGACTTTAACATGGCATCTGCTGCCCCTACCATAGCAGGAAAACCTCTAGTTTCTAGCAAGCCAATAGAACGATTACTTAAGCGACTATAACCCCTTCTTTTCTGTGCTAATTCTACTAAATGAGAGCCAATAGGAAATACCGCTTCTAAATTAGGCATCGGACGCGCTATAACCAATTTTGACATTAATTGTCCAAATTTTTCAGCAGTTTTTGCCCCTTCTTCTACGGCTAATCTCACATCCGCTATGTTTCCCCTTACTACGGCGGTACAGTGTCCACTACCTGTACGTTCATAACCCACCATAGTTACTTCTGCTGATTTGAGCATCATATCTGCTGTTCCCACAATTGCAGGAAAGCTAGTGGTAGAGACTAAGCCTAAAGCACTGTCTTTGAAAGGGTGTTGATCAACATAGGGTTGCTGACTTGTTGCTCTTGTTCTTCGCAAGTCCAGATTTGCCATTGAGTAATTTTCTCGATAGATTAAGTTGTCACTTATGTATAGGGGAAACCTTATCTATAGTTTAATCAGAAATCGTCATTAGTGCATAAAATCACTATTTAACAAAACTGATAACACTTATTAGTAGGTGTTAGGTTTCTAGATAAAAGAAAAACTTAACTAATCTCCACTCTAAAGATTACCTTATGTTCTCTACCAAATTCTAAGCGATCGCCTGTTTTGAGAGGGTAGGATTGCTGGGGTGTTAAGGCTTTATTATTAAGAATTGTGCCGTTAGTACTGTTGTCGTCCACAATGGTGAAACTATTAGTGTAACTGTCCCAAGTTACATAGGCGTGGAGTCGTGAAACTCTCTCTGCAAAAGGAACACTAGAAACATCAATTACTGGGCGATCGCTTGGAATACCATCTTGACGACCCAAATACATTTTATTCATGGCACTATTTTGATCTATGGTAAAAGTCTCACCAGAAGTAGCGTGAACTAACTTGAGACTAGCAGTAGGAACTTCCACAACAGTGCGACTTGGTGCACTACTGTAACCTGATGGTGATGATGAAATAGGCTCAGATTCTATTGGGGTTTCTATTGGAGAATAATATGAGGGAGGCTCTTCATAACTACTTGATTCCATATTTAATGGTTCGCCACAATAGGGACAGCAATCTCCTTCTGGAACTGCTCTTTCAAAGTAGTCACATTGGGGGTTCATACATTTAACTATCGCCATTGTTCGCTTCTATATATTTAGATTGATTAAAAGAAATTTTGTTTATTATAGGAGTTCAAGTCAAAAGTTCAAGCTAAAAACTACTAACTACCGAGGGAGATTGGGGAGACTGCGGAGACTGGGGAGACAATTAGCAACTAACAACTAACTCCTAACTCCTAACCCCTAACTATTTACAGTCTTTCTCGCTTAATTCTAGAGGAATAAGTTTTTTATGGGATAAATGACACTGAAATTCCTTAGTTTTGAGGATTTCGTTAATTTTGTCTCCTAATTCTAAGTGTTTCTTTTTATTGTTATTGAGATATAGCAAATTTAAAGAAAAAGCCAAAGGATATCTGCGATTACGAAAAACTGCCTCATTAAGTTGGTACAATTCTTTATTATCTTTGCAATTTAAGTCTTGAAAAAGATTAACCCCTGTATTGTCAGCTTTTTTGATCAACATAGGGAAAAATTCTTCAGAATTTCTCACCACCGCAAGAGGATAAACATTACATTGTTTATAAGCTATGGATTGAAAAGTAAATCCGATACCTGCTGTTGTTGTTCCATTGCTAATATCACCTTGTTTCCATGCGTCTCTAATATCACGAATCATTCTATTACTTTCTTGTTTTTTGATTTTACCAGATGCGATCGCTTCTGTAAATTGGTCAAGATCTACTTCTTGGTTTTGAAATACTAATTGTTTAAATATTTCTCTGGCATAATCATCTTTAGGAACGAAAGCTTGAATTTTAATATTATTAGGGATATTGGGATTTATTTCATGCCAATACTTAACTTTACCTGTATAGATATCTTTGACTTGATTTAGAGTGATTTTTTGTTCTAAATATTCTGCTAATTCTTCACAATCTGGACAAGGATTTAAAGCTACATATACCAACAATCCATCATAAGCAATTATGTTATTAATTACTTGTTGATTATCTTTAATTCTAGTAAATTTATTTTGATAATTATTGGAATTAAAATGACTTAACCCAAAGCTGAGTTCACCAGGCTCAAGACTATTAATTAATTGTTGGGGGTTATTAAAAGATATCTGAGTTAAATTCAGTTCTTGTTTTTCTCTTAAAATTTCGATAAAGCTCCTAGCATTAAGAGGTGCAATCTGAATATTGTTATCTCTCCTGGCAAATTCTAAATAAGTAGAATTATTATCTGAATCGAAGTCAATATCAAAGATAGAATCTAGTTTTTCTGAAGCTACAGTTCCGTATTGTAAATTATTAGAAGGAAGTGATACTTTTTTGATTTTCTCAATACAACAAACTATTTTTAGTGGTTCTGGATCTTTTGTAGTTGGGTTCAATAATTTCCAAAGCATTCCCCCCAGTAAGAGAATAGCTGCGGAAAAAATTACCCAAAGTAACCAATTACGATTTTTTCCATCATCTATGATATCTAAATAAGTCTCAGGTACAGATTCTAGCTCCTGGAAATTGAGCATTAGTTGACGTAGTTCTTTTCTCGCAGTTGCAGCATCATTAAAGGGAGAATTTAACCCAATAAGTCTCAATAAAAAATTCTTCACTGGTAAAGGAATACCTCGCCAATTAAGATCATCGCGAGCATTGAGAGGATAAAGGGTTTTAGATGTAATCTGTTTTTCTGCTAAGAGGTATAAACCAATATTTCCTAATGCTACTAAATCATCTCTGACTTTTTTATTAGATATTTGCTGAACTTTAGGATCGAATAATTCTTCCCAAAAAGCTAAATCCCATAAATAAACTAAAAATCCTACTTCTGTTTGATTGATTAAAAGACTATCTAAATTCAGATTACCATGAACTATTCCTTGTTGAATTTCTCCAGAAGTAAATTGCCATCTATGGGAATGTAAAAATTCTAAACTTTGTAATACTTGGTCTAATAATTTAAGTACTTGCTCCTGCTCCATTCTTCCATGTTTTGTCAAGTAAGATTTAAGATTGGGTAAGGATGCTAAGTTATTAGATGTTATTAAATAACAACGGTTTTGATTGCTATCTTTAATACCTTCTTGGGGAATAATTAAACGAAAATCGGAAGGGATACTTGCTGCTACTTGAAAATTGACGACTCTTTCAAAAATCTCTTTTTTTTGGTTTCTGATTGTTGCTTCTGGAAAACTACGACGAGGTAACAGATATTCCTTTACGATGATAGAACGACCATTACTTTTCTGGATCGCTGTATAGATGCGTCCATTCTCTTGTCTTCCTAGAAAACGAACAATCTGATAAATACCCCTTCTACCTCGAATTTCTTTATTATCTGGTAATTGGGCAGGAAAACCACATCTAGAGCAAAATTTTGCTGATGGTGCTTTTTTTAAGGTTTCTAAGGGGTGATCGCATCCTAAAGGATTATTGCGATCGCATTTTTCATACTGGAGATAGGGATTGGGTAAGGGTTCAAAAAGATAATCTTGAGTACGCTCTATTACCTGACCTTGATTAAAAGGCGAAACTGTTTCACCTTGGGGAATTTCGAGATTTTCTAACTTACGCCTGCCCCGATTATACAAGGAAGTCGCGATCCCTCTTCTCCCCTGTTCTGTTAAGGGATTAAATCTTAGGAGAGAAATAGTTTTTCTAAATGTTTGTTGTATAGGTGCAATTATATTTTTGAGTTTCATTTTATAGGGCGTTACTTAATAGCTATTAGGATAAGCAATTGCTCAAAGCTTGTTCTAAATCTTCAATATTTTGAAATCGGTTTTGAGGAGTTTTTTCTAAACATTTCATTACAACATTGTCTAATTCAACTGAAATATTTTCACAACCTGGTTGTTCTCTTAAAGGAATAGCTTTATCTCTACGGTGAGCCACACTCCAATCAGCATTTTTAGTATCTGAACTATCTTTTAAGTTATAAGGATTGTTGCCACTAAGCATTTCATACAATACCATACCCAAACTATAAATATCGGTTCTAGAATCAATAGTAGCCCCGTTACACTGCTCAGGAGATGCGTAGCGATAAGTCCCAATAAAGGTATTGACCATAGTTAATGAAGTAGTATTAGAATCACTTTCTTCTTCGATTTTCTTGGCAATACCAAAATCAATAATTTTTACAACTTCTCCTACTATCGAGCCAGAAACTAAAAAGATATTATCTGGTTTTAAATCACGATGAATAATACCTTCCTGATGAGCTTTTTTCAGACCATAACAAATTTTCAAACCAATTTTTAGAGCTAAATCAGGATTAAGTTTATCGTCTTTATCGAGCAATCTTTGTAGGGTTTGTCCCACAAAATATTCCATTACATAAAAGGGATCACCAGAAAAAGGTTTCTCTTCGGGAGTTACGCCAAAATCCGTGATTTGAATGATATTAGGATGATTTAACAGACATAAACTTTCTACTTCTCTAGTAAAACGTTTAATTAAATGTTGATTATTAGCAGAAGCGTAGCTGGTCATAATTTTAATTGCTACTTTCTTGTTACTAAGTTTAGTGTCCAAAGCGATATATACTTTGCTCATCCCCCCTTGTCCTAGCAGTTTTTCTAATAAATAGCGATCGCCATCTCCAATTTTCTGACCAATAAAGGGGTCTTCCGCTCTGACAAAAGCACGACGTTTAGTTTGCTGGGTCAGTTTTTCCGCAACTGTTTTTAGGGGTTTTCTTTCTGCTTCAGGGGTATGATCGATCAAGGCTTCCACAACTGTCATGAGAGGGGCGATTTCAGTTTCTGCGGTATAGTCAATTAATAATTGTTCAACTATAGTAGCTAGGGGTTGTCTTCCTGCTTCAGAGGTCATATGGTTTAGTCTTTCAACTACCGTTTTTAGAGGCTTTCTTTCCGTTTCAGGCGCGTTATCGATCAGCTCTTCGAGAACCGTAATTAGGGGTTTTCTTTCCCCTTCTCCATCAGAATAAATCGATCCTTCAATAAAGGTGGGTTCTATTTTTGCTCCTCCCCCTGTGATTACAGTTGCATCTGAAGCTGAAAATGCCGATCTTTCTGGTGATAAATCACTAAATAAATTACCAAATTTAGCATCTATTACTCTCACTAAAACTCCAGAAAAGATCAAACTTAAGCTAGGAGGAATTAAAGGTATCCAACCTTGTTGAGCAAAGAGTATCCAACAACTGCCCCCTAAGATTGCGATCGCAATCCCGATGCCACCAGCAAATATCTCAACGGGACGAATTACCAAAGCAAATATGCTTCCTGCTAATCCCCAAACAATAATCCATAACCATTCTACAGGTTCAGACCAAGTCCAAAGTTGCCGCTGTTCTTCCAAAGCATCGCTTAAAAGTTGACTGATAATCCACCCATGAATAAAAACCCCAGGACGAAATCCAAAAGGGGTTTGATGGATATCTTCTTTAGTGGTGTATCCAATCAAAACCACTTTATCTTTAAATTGCTTTGGTGTAACTTGATTTTCTAGTACCTTGGTTAAAGAAATGACTTCTCCTGGCTTACTGTAACGATAATCAATTAAATGCTGATAAATACTAGGGTCTAAGTCTTGATAGCTGCCAGTTTTGGGATTTAAGGGGGTCAAAGTTGCAGACTTGAATTGTACTTCCCCCTCAGAAATATTATTTATGTTCAGAAATTTCGTAAAATCAGGACTTTCATTTGGTAATAAGGTTTCAATTTGTTGTCCTTGTACATAGCTTAAAGCTATTAAAAAGCTAAAGGAAAAAGGAGCAGTACATAGAGATTCTTCTGATGTAACTGGCTCTGATTCAGCTTGAGCAACATTTTTTGCCCTATTTTTAACTGGAATACTGGTAATAGAGGTACGTCTAACAGGTTCTCCACCGAAAATATTGGGCGGATCGGTTTCTAAATCTACAAATCCCACTGCACTGTCACGATCAATTACGGGAGGCGGTGCAATTCCATTGGGTTTATTCTCAGAAGGTAAGGCGCAAGGAAAAATAATCGGCTTAATCGCAGTTTCTAAGGGTTGATAAACATTATTCACATAGTCGATTAATTCTTTTCTTCCTTGCCCAATGGGAATATCTCGGATTATATCAATACCAATTGCTTTGGGTTTGTATTGTCCTATAGTTGCTAAAACTTGCTGAAGAGTAGCGTCACTAATTTTGTCGCTATTGAGTTTCAGTAGGGAATTGTCATCAATTCCTACAATAGTAATCCTTTCATCTGAACCTGGTTTAGCATCTAGCCTCACTAAAAAATCGTATGCCAACAACTCTATTTGCTCAAAACTTCCTTGATGTCGTAAGCCGATAATCAAAAGTGATAGGGCTAGACTGGCACTAAGACCGACAATAATCTTTTTCAGATTTAAGTTATAAAGCATTTTGGCTGTTTCTCAATCAGATTTTTTAGGTTCGATATTTATAAAAAATTCCTTAAAGCCCGTTCTAACTCTTGAATAGTTTGAAATCGGTTTTCAGGACATTGGGCTAAACATTTCATGACTATGGTTTCTAAGTCACGGGGAATATGTTTGCAAGCTGTTTGTTCTTTTAAAGGTTTAGCATTTTCATCATCATAACTATCATCATTTTTACTTTCAAAAGGATGCTCACCACTTAATATTTCATAAAAAACTACCCCTAAACTATAGATATCAGTTCTCGAATCAATACTAGCTCCTCTAATTTGTTCGGGAGAAGCATAACGATAAGTACCAATAAAACCTCTGGTTCTTTGGTCATTTTGTTGATATTCTAAGTCGATTTTTTTGGCAATACCAAAATCAATAATTTTAACAACCTCACCTAATGAATCTCCAGTAGATAAGAAAATATTTCCTGGCTTGATATCTCGATGAATTATGCCTTTTTTATGAGCTTCTTTGAGTCCCAGACATACTTGAAAAATAATTTTGAGAGCTAGATTGTAAGGTATTTGGTCTAATTTTTTGAGTACTTGTTGTAGGGTTTTTCCTTCAAAATATTCCATCACATAAAAAGGATTCCCATGAAAAGGATGAGTGGGAGGAGTGATGCCTTGTTCTTTGATTTGTATAATGTTGGGGTGATTGAGCATACATAGTTTTTCGATTTCTCCAATAAACCTTTTTCTGGAATCCTGATCATTGCCATACCAATAGTTAGTCATAATTTTAATGGCTACTTGCTTATTGTTTAGGTTGCGGTCTAGAGCTAGATATACTCTGCTCATCCCTCCTTTACCTAACAGTTTTTTTAAGATATAGCGACCGCATTCTCCAATGGTTTGGTCAATAAAAAGATCTTCAATATCTACAATGTTTTCTTCAGAATTATAAGAGTCGTCTTTTGTCCATTTTTGGGTAGGGTTAGGAATAGATTGGTTTGGTTCGTTAATAGTGGTATAGGATTCTAATACAGTTCGACTCGAAGCTAATACTTTAACTAAAACCCCAGAAGTAACTAAGGTTAAGCAGGGGGGAATCAATGGAACCCATCCTTGTTGAGTGAAGAGAAGCCAACAACTACCACCTAAAACTGCGATCGCAATTACCATACCTCCAACAAATATAGCGATCTCGCTGAAAGGGAGACGCTGCGCCATCAAATTACGACTTGACCCAACTACACCTCCTATCATTCCCCAAGTAACAATCCATAACCATTCTATAGGCTCAGACCAATTCCAAATTTGACCCTGTCCATCCAAGACATTCCTCAAAACCTGACTAATCATCCATCCATGAATTGACACACCAGAATCAGAGCCAAAAGGAGTTTGCTGGATATGAGCTTTGGTAGTATAGCCAATCAAGACTACTTTATCTTTAAACTGTTCTGGAGTAACTTGATTTGCTAGTACTTTAGTTAGGGAGACTCTTTCTCCAGGCTCTGAGTAACGATAATCAATCAAATATTGATACAAACTAGGGTCTAAGTTACTATAGCTTCCCGCTTTCGGTTTTAAGGGGGTAAAAGTTGAAGACTTTAACTTGATCTCTCCTTCGGTAATTTTAGTTAGCTCAATAAATTCTGTAATATCAGGAGTAGAATTCGCAGGTAAATCCTGAATTTGTTGCGCTTGAATATAACTTAAAGCTGTTAAAAAACTAAAAGAAAAAGGAACAGTACACAAGTAATTTGCCGATTTGGCATCAAATTGCCCTTCTAAAGCCGTTTCCAAACTAATATTGACTGGAATACTGGAAATAGAAGCACGTCTAATAATATGTCTACCAAAAATATCTGGTGCATCGGTTTCTAAATCAATAAATCCAATTGCACTATAAGGATCGATTACAGGGGGTGGTGCAATCCCTTGGGGTTTATTCTCAGAAGGTAAAGCACAGGGGAAGATAATGGGCTTAATTGCAGTTTCTAAAGGTTGATAAATATTATCAATATAATTAAGTAATTCCTTTCTCCCTTCTCCAATAGGAATATTGCGTACTAGATCAACCCCAATGACCTTGGGTTTATACTGTGCAATTATTTCTAAAACTTGCTTGAGGGTAGCATCACTAATTTTATCCCTGTTTAATTTCTGTAAGGCGGTATGATTAATTTCAACAATGGTAATTCTTGAGTCTGAGCCAGATTTGGCATTGAGTCTAACTAGAACATCGTATGCTAACAATTCTATCTGCTCAAAACTTCCTTGATGGCGTAAACCAATAATCAAAACTGATACCGCTACACTAGCCGTAATACCTAGGATAATCTTTTTCAGATTTAAGTTTTCGAGCATTGTTGCTGTTTCTCAAGCAGATAGGAGATGCGGATTTATGATTAGATTAATTTTATAAGCTAAACCTGTCTAGCGTCTTTTTCTAAGCATTAGCTAAGGCTAACAGATTTTTTACTGATATTTTACATCTAGATACCCAACCGCCTGAAACTTCAGTTTTGTTGTCAAAGCCTAAGTCTATTTTAATAAACTACAAATTTTCGCCAAGCTAGATCGATCTTTTCTTCCTGAATTAGTGTGAACTTTTGAGAGATTTTTTGACTTTTTTCATAATTTTATGAACAAAAATATTGATTTTAATAATTTCAATTGTTAATTTAAAGTGTTTTGTGGAATACTCGTGCATATAAAAGTATTTTCGGTACTATTACAAAAGTGTATCTTGTTCAATAGTAAAAAAGTTTTAGTTTGAGATATTTATGATGATTTCCTTAAAAAATACTCAATTAGATACAAAAATTAACAAGCAACACTATATTAAGTTACAAAAATTCATTGATTTTTTTTACAGGCAAATACAGCAACAAGTACCTAGTTGGGGTTGTGTTTTAATTGCTCAACAAAATAAATCACAAAATATTATTGAAGCCTTATGTGTATCAGACACTTGTTGCAAACATAAGATTAATTATACTTGGTTTGAAAATTTAGAACTCAATCTTTATGAATCAGAATCAGAAATTTATCGCGATGCTCTCTTTTTAGGATATATATATTTAATTAATAAAACCCATAGTCAGTATCAATATTTAATTGTATTTTGCGATCGCATTTTAGACTCAGAACAAAAACAAATTATTAAAAGTCATAATCAACTCTTACAACAGTATTTAGATTTAGCAAATCAATATCAAGAAAAAGAAACTGAAGTACAAAATCTCAAAAATTTACTCTATCAAATAGGACACTACTTAAGAAGTCCTCTAGCGGAAATAAGTATTATTGCAGAAACTATTTGTTTGAGTGCTACAGTTAATTTTTGTCAGGTTCGAGCGGAAGATATAAAAAATAAAATCATCAATCTTAATCTTGATTTAAGAAGATTTTTATCTTCTCTAGAAAAACCAAAAGAACCTCAAAATACTCAAAATATTAAAATTATATTTCAAGAAACAATTGATGACTTAAAACATTTAATTAATGACAAAAATCTCAAAATAAAATATCCACAGCAAACAGCATATCTAACAATAGACAGCTTAAAATTAAAACAAATTTTTGATAATCTCTTGAGTAATGCTATTTATTTCTCTCCTCCAGGAGAAACTATATATTGCTATTGGCAATCCTTTCAAAAAGAAATCTTAATTAGCATTTGCGATCATGGCTCTGGATTATCATTAGAAGATCAAAAAAATATGTTTTCCCCATTTTATTCTCGTAGAGAAAATGGACAGGGATTGGGACTAACAATAGTCAAAAAAATTATATTAGACCTTAAAGGCAATATTTGGTCAGAAAATATTTATGAAGGAGGAACAAAAATTGTTTTTGTTATACCAAAAGATAATTGAATAAATTTTTACTTCCGTATTATTACGGTTGTAAAATCAACTAAAAATAAAGCTTAATAGAGGTAAATTCATCAACGAGGGGACTGTAAATGAATTACGTTTCAGCAAAACCACCTATAACTACTAAAAAAAATTCTACCTCACTAATGATTATTGATGATAATCGAGAATTTAGAGATAGCCTCAAAACACTTTTACAACTATACAATCAAAATAATTTACTAAAATTTAAAATAATAGGGGATACTGACTCTCTCAAAAAAGGAAAACTACTAATAGAAAAATACACCCCTCATATTTTGTTACTAGATTTAGAATTACAACAAGAAAGTGGGTTAGATATTCTTAAATATTTATCTGCAAATCATCATAAAACAAAAACTTTAATTTTATCAGGTCATGAAGAAGAAGAGATGATTTTTAAAGCCATGTATTTAGGAGCCAAAGGATATATCTTTAAACCTAATGTTGTTAGTCAGCTTCAAGAAGCAATTAATACTATACTCAGCTTTAAGATCTATTTACCTCCTGAAGCAGCCACAGGTTTTTTTAGATCTTTTAATCATTACATTAGCAAATTTGGCACTCTAGAAACCGAAATAGACCAGCATAATAATTATTATCATTTAACCCACAGAGAAAAAGATGTTTTAGGGTATTTAATACAAGGTTTATCTAACGAAGAAATTGCTCAAGAATTGTATGTAACCATTGCTACAGTTAAAGCTCACCTTGGTTCTATTTTTAGCAAGTTCTGTGTCAAAAATCGGACTCAAGCTATTGTGATGGCTCTTAGAGAAAATATTGTCTAGAGTTAATTAATTACTGAGTTAATGAACGTCTTTTTTTCTCTAAATATTGCTGATCCGACTCTTTGGCTAAGTAATAGTCTGAAGCAGCTTTGATTTGAGTTACAATTTTCCTATCAAACTGACTTGATTGTTGTAGCTTTTGTTTAGAAGCTCTAGCTTCTATTTCTTGTTCAGGACTATGATAAAAAATTACCGAGCGATATTGTTCTCCTCTATCTGCACCTTGGCGATTCAATTGAGTAGGATCGTGAATTGACCAGAAAACAGCTAATAGCTCACTATAGCTGATTCTATTAGGGTTATAGGTTAACTGGGCTACTTCTGCATGACCAGTAATTCTCGAAAGTACGTCTAAATAACTCGGATTGGCAAAATGACCCCCCATATAACCTACAGAAGTTGATTCAACTCCATTCAATCGACGAAAAGCATCTTCTACCTTCCAAAAACATCCCGCACCAAAAGTTGCTATTTTCATAAAGCCAAATATTCCCTTCTATCAGATAATAGAAAATATTAAGGCACCAATCTAGCAGGGATCATTACTCATGAAAAAGTTAATTCGTGGTTTAGATGAATTTAGAAAAACCTATGTTCCTACTCATCAACAACTTTTAGAACAACTTTCTCATGGTCAAAAACCCAGGGTTCTCTTCATTACCTGTTCTGATTCTAGGGTGGCACCCAACTTAATCACTAACACCGATGTAGGAGAATTGTTTGTAATTCGCAACGCTGGTAACATAATTCCCCCCTTTGGTGCTGCTAATGGTGGAGAAGGGGGGACTATCGAATATGCCATCACAGCTTTAGGTATAGAGCAAGTAATTATCTGTGGACATTCCCATTGTGGAGCCATGAAAGGACTCCTTAAGCTCAACAAACTGCAAAAGGATATGCCTTTAGTCTATGACTGGCTCAAACACGCAGAATCGACTAGACGCTTAGTCTTGGAAAACTATCCCCATCAGTCTGGGGAAGAATTGATTGAAACCCTAGTTGCGGAAAATGTTTTAATTCAAATTGAAAATCTTAAAACCTATCCAATGATTAGAGCTAAACTACATCAGGGTAAGTTGCATATCTATGGCTGGATTTATGAAATTGAAACAGGAGAAGTGTTAGCCTATGATAACCAAACTCACACTTATCTCCCTCCCCAAAGCGAATTATTTGAAGAAGATGATTCTGATAGTACTAGATATTGTAATTTAGAAGCAGAATGGACTTCAGAAAATCTTAAAAGAGTTCGCGCTAGATTAGAAGCCTTATTAAAAATTACGCCTCATTCCCCTGGTGCAGCCCAATTAGCAATTCGTTCTCTCCAAGAATTATTTGAAGAAGCCAGTAAATTTGGTATGAGTACCAAAGAAATGAGAGATTATCACTCTTTGTTCGCTGAGTATATTCAGATTTGGG
>JASJDF010000063.1 GCA_030065715.1 Xenococcaceae cyanobacterium MO_188.B19
AAATAAACATTCAATATTTAAAGAATATGGCTACTTATATAGTTACAGGTGTTGCAGGCTTTATCGGTTCTCATTTGGCAGAAGCCCTAATCAAGCGAGGAGATAAAGTGATTGGTATTGACCAATTCAATCATTACTACAATCCTAAATTCAAACGCCAAAATATTTCCTATCTCAAACAACAACCAGCATTTGCTCTGTTAGAAGCCAATATCCAAGACTTGAATTGGACTAGTCTTTTAGAGGGAATTGACGTAGTTTTTCACCAGGCAGCCCAAGCAGGAGTAAGAGCGAGTTGGGGTGAAGGATTTACTGGATATACCACCAAAAACCTCAATGCTACTCAAATTATCCTAGAAGCTGCCAAACAAACCCCATCTCTAAAACGATTAGTATATGCTTCTAGCTCCTCAGTTTATGGAGATGCAGAAACTATGCCCACTTCTGAAACTGTATGTCCTAAGCCCGTATCTCCCTACGGTATTACCAAACTAGCAGCAGAACAAATGTGTCAGGTCTATTATCGTAATTTTGACGTTCCAGTAACATCTCTACGGTACTTTACAGTTTATGGACCTCGTCAACGCCCTGATATGGCATTTCATAAATTTTTCAAAGCAGTGCTCAAAGATGAAGCCATTTCCATTTATGGTGATGGTCAACAGACTAGAGACTTTACCTTTGTTAGTGATGCGATCTCTGCAAATCTTGCTGCTGCGGATGTTCCTGAAGCAGCAGGGGAAGTATTCAATATTGGAGGCGGTAACAGGGTGGTTTTAGCTGATGTCCTGGAAACTATGGAACAAGTAGTGGGCAAACCGATTAAGAAAGAATATGTTGCTAAAGCCAAAGGGGATGCTCGCCATACCAGTGCGGACGTAACAAAAGCCCAAAAAATCTTAGGCTATAACCCTCAAGTACCTTTAGAAGAAGGATTAAAAGCAGAATGGGAATGGATTAAAAACTTATACTAAATGTTAAGACTGAGAGATAGAACTTCAATAAAGTTATTGTTTTATCGCCTTTTTTTCTTGACATAATGTGAGCCAAAAGCGGAGATTACGTTTTCAATATTCTTCTTGGCAATTCAGTATTCGGAGTATAAGCTATAGCTAGATCAAAATAAACTTAAAATTAATGATCACGATTGCAATAAGTATTTATATATAGACTTATTTTCAGGCAATCAAACTAAAATTATATGGATTTAGGCTCTAGCGAAGTATAAAAGAGTTCAATCTTTGTCCATCATTATCTAAATCTAAAATCTGCAATTAGCCAGGAAATTCTTTGGCAGAGAGGATAATCCAAAATCTCAAATCCAATTCACTCACTAGTAATTTATCCAGTTGAATACCATGAACGATGCTACCAACAACAGTTTATCTTTCGATTCTGGTCATGATGTACCATCTTCTGAGGCACAATCCCAGGAGCTAGTTCAGCCTAATCCTGATACTCAATCAAAAACTTCCCCACAAGCCAAAGAAAGCTCAGTTAAAACTTCAGACTCTCACAATATAGACTGGCAACAGTTGGCACACAAATTACGAGAACATAATCGTAAATTGCTCAAAAAAGTTTTTAATCTAGAGCAAAATCTGATTGATGTAACCAATCAAGTTCAAGAACATCAAAAAATTGCCAGACAAGAAGAATTAACAATTAGCGAACAAACAGAAAAACTAAACCACAGCCAAGAAGAAATAGCTCACTTGTCACAACAGCTAGAAAAAGAACGGCAAGAAATTAAGACTCAAGAGGTTTTAATCAAAAATATATCGCTGCAACTCCAAGTAGCCCAAGAGCAAACAGCTAAACTAGAGAGAGAATGTGCCGTAGTTCAGGAAAATTACAATCAAAAAAACTATGAATTATCTACTCTAACAGAAGAAAAAGAAGAACTAGAATCTCGTCTCTATCGTCAACAACAGCAGACATTACACTACAAAGCAGCTTTAGAAAAATATTCTGCGAAAGAAAACCCTTTAGAGCAATTGCCTTCAATTAAAATTCTCTCTCAACTTAAATCTCAGCCAATTCAACCTTGGTCTGACGAGGTTGAAGATTTAGCAATTAATAATATGCTGCCAACTCTTGGTAATGATGAGAATAATCATCATCTAATTCAATCATCTTCAGTTACAGAATCCTCAAACCCATCTCATCATCGCAAGTCTCCAGCACCAGAAATCAGGGATATTCCTACAGACAAGCAACCTAAATCTATTGCTGCTGTGAAATTACCCAAATTCCAGAAAGCTAATCAATAGATAGGCACTTTTCTTGGCTATAGAGATATCGAGCCGTTGTAGCATCTGTCAGATTGTATTGTAAGGGAGTAATGGTAATATAGCGATCGCGTATAGCCTGAACATCAGTTAGAATGTGAGGAGGTAAGTGATAGTCTTCTGGTTGAGGAATGTCTTCAATAATTTCTCCTACAAGCCAATAATAACTTTTGCCACGAGGGTCATAACGTTTTTCAAATTTTTCGATATAGCGTCGTAAACCTTGACGAGTAACTAAAACTCCTGCAATTTCTGACTCACTAACAGGAGGAATATTAACACTCAATAAAGGAGCTTGAGGAAATTCATCTATATCTAATTGATTAATTAGCTTAACCGCAAACTTAGCTGCTACTTGAAACTCTGAACAGGTAAAACTTGCCAAGCTAAAAGCAATACTAGGAATCCCTTCTAAAGTTCCTTCCATAGCAGCAGACACCGTACCAGAATATAAAACATCGGTGCCTAAATTGGGTCCATGATTAATTCCCGAAAGCACCAAATCAGGACGAGTATCTAACACAGCACTAAGAGCAAATTTGACACAGTCTGCTGGTGTACCTGAACAACTCCAAGCAGTAACACTATTGTAAAAAATTGAATTTACTGGTTCGGCACGAATTGGTTGATGTAAAGTTAGTCCATGTCCTGTTGCAGAACGCTCTCGATCAGGACAGACTACTGTTATCTTGTGCCCTGCTTTTGCCAAAGTATCTGCGAGAGTACGAACCCCCAGAGCAAAAATTCCATCATCGTTGCTAATCAGAATGTTTAGTGGTTTTAACATAAAGACTATTGTAACTGCACTTCATTGTTTGCTTCCCTTGCCAAACAATTGTTAAATTAAATTAAGACTAAATTAACGTTTCCACCATCTTCGATGGTCGATATTTTTGTCCCATTTCGCCCAAACTTTTCTGCATATTCTGACTCAAATTGACGAGCGACCCTGCCGTCCTAAAGGATATATGCGTCCTAAAGGATACACCTTCGGATATAGCGGTATCCCCTTGCGGGACACCTTCGGATAAGGTTTCCTCCGCTAAGGCATTGTGCGGTTTATCCGTGAACGCGCGAGTTCCCGACCAGGGAATCAATTCCGCCATGATTACCCACCGATTATCTGATGACAATTCCACAACCACAGGCAATTGAAACTTGGATGGGGTAAGCTCAGGTTGGTTAGACTTACGGTACATCTGTTCTGCTTTGGATAAGTGCAAGGGGGTTTTACCAATTTTAGGGCTTTTGTGCCCCCTCAACCTAACTTTTTCGTCGCGTCAGAATGGCTGTAACCTTCTTTAGCTGAATGGTTCAAAGTTTTCCAGCCAATCCTATTTAGTAAATCAGATAATATTTATGTCTTAAATGGGCAATTTGTTCTCAACATTTAGGGATTCAACTCTAGTGCACATATTGACGGCTATTTTATTGATTTTAAAAATAAAATTAAAATCTTCTAAATATACTTTCTATATCAATTGAAATATCAGGAAAAGCAATGGGATTTATTGTACCTTTATTCAAAGTAATTTTGGTTTTATAGTCGTTATCAAATGGCTCGTTAAATACAATTAGTTGCTTATGTTTTAAATTCACAACCCAATATTCATTAATTTGTGCGTTAGCATAAATTCTTTTTTTTATGCCCAAATCATATTCTAAAGTTGTATTAGCAATTTCAACTAACCAATAAATATCTTCAGGATAGGGATGATGGCTTAAGTAATTACTATTTGGTAATCGAACAATAGCAATATCTGGTTCTGGTTCAGAATTAGTTAAAGTAATCGGATGAGATTCAAAAATTTTAGCTTTTCCCTGTAATAAATTTCGGAGATATTCAGCTATTGAGTCATTAGCAAATCTATGCAAAGGACTCTCTGGACTCATTTCAAAAATCTCTCCTTCTATCAACTCTACCGAACGATTATTTAAAACTCCACTTTCGATCATCAAGTGATAGTCGTTTATAGACCATCTAACTACAGTTGACATAATATAATTCTGCTTCAATATCTATTGATTATATTATAAGTATATTATTAGATTATAATGCGATCGCTATATTATGTATGGAGAATGCTTATATGCCAAACATACAATTTTTTATAATTTTTGTGTATTGTCAAACAGCCAAATATTGATGCACAATATCATCTGTTAATTCTGTAGTTTTACCCCTAGCAACAATTGAACCTTTATCCATAATAAAAAACTTACGGGCTAGTTGTCGGGCAAAGTCAATTTTTTGTTCTACTACAATTACAGTGATTCCTTTTTCCCGATTAATTCTTCTAAGAGTATCTTCAATTTCTTGAACGATAGAAGGTTGAATTCCCTCTGTAGGTTCATCTAAAAGCATAATTTTAGGGTTACACATTAAGCCCCTAGCAATAGCTAATTGTTGCTGTTGTCCACCACTTAATAAACCTCCTTGACGAGTCAGATGATTTCTTAACATAGGAAAAAATTCAAATATTTCTAGAGGAATTCTTTTACTTTTTTTGCCACTAGCAGTAAAACCCAGTTTAAGATTATCTAAAACTGAGAGATAAGGGATAATTTCTCTACCTTGAGGTATATATGCAATACCATAACGCGATCGCTTATAAGTAGGAGTTTTAGTAATATTTTTTTGATTAAAAGTTAGACTACCTTGGGAAATTTTATTTAACCCAATAATACTACGTAATAAGGTTGTTTTCCCCACTCCATTACGACCCAATAAACAAACCATATCCCCTTCATTAATTGCCATATCAACATTAAATAAAACAGGGGTTTGTCCATAGCCAGCAGTAACATTATTAAGTTGTAGCAGCGACATCTATTTTTTCTCTCCCTAAATAAACTTCAATTACTTTCGAGTTATTTTGTATTTCTTGTACTGAACCTTCCGCTAATTTTTCTCCCTGGTGCAAGACCACAATTCTTTCAGCTATTTGTTTGACAAATTCCATATCATGTTCAATAGCTACTACAGAATGGTTATGAACTAGAGATTTAATAATTTCTCCTGTCATATAAGTTTCTTCTGGTGTCATACCTGCGGTAGGTTCATCTAATAAAACTACTGCTGGATCTTGGGCAATTACCATCCCAATTTCTACCCATTGTTTTTGACCATGAGATAGAGAAGATACAGGAGTAGCAGCGTAATCTAATAAACCGATTCTATCTAAAACATCAATAATTTTATTTCTTTTGGTTTGAGTTAATTTAGCGGTTATAGAATCAAAAATTCCGTGGGTTCCTTTTAAAGCCAATAAAATGTTCTCAAATACAGTTAATTCGTTATAAACATTAGGATTTTGAAACTTGCGACCAATGCCCATCCTGGCAATTTCATAAGGATTTTTATTGGTAATATCTTTACCTTGATAGTAAACTTTTCCTGCTGCTACAGGAGACTTAGAAACGATCGCATCTAAAAGAGTACTTTTACCAGCCCCATTAGGACCAATAATAGTAACAATTTCCCTTTCTCCTACTTCTAAATCTACTCCTTTAAGGGCTTTAAAACCAGAAAATTCTACTTGTAAATTTTTTGTTGATAATATCGGGTTCATTTTTTACTGTTTGTCCTTTGTATTAATAACTAATAACTTTTCTTAAATACTTTACTAACTGTCCCTACTAGTCCATCAGGAATAAAAACAACTACAATTAATAATAAAATTCCCACAACTAATTGCCAGTCTTGAGTAACTCTTTCGGCATAGTTTTGAATTTGACCTAATAAAATTGCTGCAATAACAGGACCAATTAAAGTTCCTCTGCCACCAATGGCTACCCAAATTACTACCTGAGTTCCAAAAGCTACTGCTAAATAGACTGGAGAAATAAATCTATTCAAAGGGACAAATAAACCTCCAGCAATTCCCGCTATTCCTGCTGATAATGTCCAAATAAAAATCTTAAAACTAGCAACATCATAACCTAAATAAGAAATACGATTTTCGTTTTCTTTAATGGAACGCAAAATTAAACCAAAATTAGATTGAGTCAACCAATAACTAGCTGCTAAAACGGCAGCAGTAAATAACAAAATCATCCAGTACAAGCCATTTAGGGATATCTCAAGACCTAAAATACTTAGTCGCGAAACATCAGTAATACCATTTGTTCCTCCTGTATAGGCTTGTTGACTAATAAAAAAAGTAGTTAAAGCCGAAGAAATAGCTAGAGTAATAATTGTGATATAAACACCACTAACTTTAGAACGAAAGATAAATTCACCAATAAGGTAAGCAAAAATTGCTGGTACAGCTACCATTGCTATAGCAGCTATGGGAAAAAACTTGAGGGGTGCAATAAACCAAGGCAATTCCGTTAAGCCATTCCACACCATAAAATCTGGTAAATCAACTCCATAGGTATTTCCTGCTGCGGAAAGATTCAATTTGAGATAGTAAGCCATAGCATAACCCCCAAGGGTAAAGAATACTCCATGAGCAAAACTGAGTATTCCTGTATAACCCCAAACTAAATCGAGAGAAACAGCTAAAGTACCAAATAGCAAAAGCTTGGATAATAGAGAAGTCTGGAATTCTCCTAGAATTAGTGGCAAAATTGCCAAGATAACCAAGATAATCCCTGAAATAGTAATTAATTTAGTTGGAATTTGCGATCGCCTAACAATGCCGATTGTTGATTCTGTCATCTTTAAAATATTTCTTGATGAGTTATTTGTCCTTTGTTATTTATCTTTTGTATTAATCACCAATGACCAACGATATACGGGGCAGTATCCTTTAGGACTAATGACTAATAACCAGTAACTAAGACCGTTTCTGAATCGTAAATAAGCCTTCTGGTTTGTAGCGAATTAAAACAATTACCGCAGCTAGAACTATTACCCTCGCCACAGGATCATTTAATAGATAAGCAATACCTGCATTAGATTCTCCGATGAGAAATGCACCAGCTAACACCCCAATTAACTTATCTACTCCTCCTGTTACCACAGTCATCCAGGCATCTACGAGGTAATCTTGCCCCATAGGTGGTGAGACACTTTTGAGAGACGAAATAACTGTTCCAGCAACTCCTGCTAAACCACAACCGTAAGCAAAAGTTATCATATCTACCAAACTGGTATTAACTCCCAAACATTTTGCCATATCTCGGTTTTGGGTTACGGCTCTCACTTGACGACCGAGATCAGTATTGTAGAGAAGATAGCTGGTTAAAGCTAAAAGTACCAGTGCAATAAATACAATAAAAAGACGATAATAGGAAATTGCGATCATTGGTGAACCTTCAGCATCAGCAAGGAAAGTCAAATTACCTGATATATAGGCTGGTGCTTTGACATATTTTAGTTGGGCGGTAAATATCAGTTTTATTACACCCTGTAAAACAATACTTAAGCCCCAAGTCGCTAATAGGGTTTCTAGAGGACGACCATATAAGCGACGAATAATACTTACTTCTACTAAAGCCCCAATAGTAGCAGTAATGAGAAAGGAAAAGGGAATAGTTAAGAGTAGATCTAGATTGAATGTAGATTGTAAAAGAAAAGTGACATAAGCTCCCAACATAATAAACTCGCCATGGGCAAGATTAATAATCCGCATCACTCCAAAAGTAATAGCCAATCCCAAACCTGTTAACAAAAGAATGCCCACAATACTAATGCCATTAAGTAGCTGATTAGCTAGGGCAACAATACTAAAACTGGAAGTAATATCTGCTTGGGCGAGGTAGTAAAACATTTATCATTGAACATTTATCATTGAACATTTATCACTGGTAATCTTGTAGTTGTTAATATTGTCCACAAATTAACCCAGATATTAAGTTGTTTGATGTTTAATCACCAACGACTAACGACTAACCACTAACTAAATCTTCTCTAAATACTTAACCTGTAAGTCTTTTCCTGTCTCTTTTATAGGACTGCTGCGGTCATCAGGAGTGGGGCGAGTACAGACGCGACCAGGATATAGGGTTTGACTCCAAGCAATGGGTTTAACCGCTGCGGGGGTACTAAAAACAATTTCCGCTTGACCATCTGCTTTCCATTTGCCAATACGAGAGTAGAGATAGGTATGATAGTTGTCAGGGTCAATTTTGACTAAGCCTTGGGGTGCTTGGAATTTTTGACCACGAGTATATTCGCGAATGGTTTTGGTATTAAGTTCTTTGCCAGCTTTAAGAGCATCTCCCATTGCTTGTGCCATAAAGAAGGTTTGCAGATAAGCTGCTTCCATTACCCCATTGGTGACACGGTTTTTGCCAAACATGGCTTTAAACTGTTCCACAAAAGCTTTATTCTCTGGTGTATCTACAGTTTGAAAATAGTTAAAGCTAGTATAGTGACCTGCTGCATATTCTGTCCCCATTGCCAAAATTTCTTCCTCGGTGGTGGGATAAGCCATGATAGGAATTTTATCGGCAGTGATGCCTGCATCTTTATACTGACGATAGAAAGCAGGAATACTATCTCCTACTAGATTACTTAAGACAAAATCGGGTTTGGCTTGCTTAATCTTGTTAATGATGGTGATAAATTCCGTCGTGCCTAAAGCTGCATATTCATCACCTACTACTTTACCGCCAATCTTTTCTAATTCCGCTTTGGCGATGCGATTACTTTCTTTGGGATAAATATAGTCTGAACCAATAAAGAAGCCTTTAGCTCCAAAATTCTTGTAACAGTAAGGAATAGAGTCGGTAATTTGCTGATTTGGTGCAGCACCAGTATAAAAGACATTAGAACTGCATTCGTTACCTTCGTAATAGACAGGATAGTAAAGAATAGAGTCTTTCTCTTCAAAGACTGGCAAAACTGACTTACGACTAGCAGAAGTGTAGCAACCTAAAACACAGACTACTTGGTCTTCATCAATTAGACGCTTCGACATTTGGTTGTATAAATCCCAGTTAGAGTCTGGGTTAACCACCACCTTTTGTATTTTCCGTCCTTCGATTCCTTCCCCTTTACCCGACCAGGGACCCGTACCAGTGTTAATCTGTTCGATAGCGAGAAAGGTGGCATCTTGTAAGGATTTTTCCACAATCGCGATCGTGCCAGTTGTAGAATACATTACACCGACTTTAATCGGATTTTCGCCCAAATCTTCATTACTACTCGAAGCACCACCAGAACAAGCAGCGAGGATTCCTGTTCCTACTGCTAAAGAACCATATTTCAGGAATTTACGACGACCAAAATTATAGAAAGGTTGTTGGTTTTTTTTGTCCATTAGATTCGATTGTTGTTGATTAGAAAAATTTGAAGGATAGGAATATTTATGCTCAATCCAGACGTTGATACAGGTTAAAAAGATCAGGGCTATTTTGCCTGACTAAATTAAAAACTAAAAAACTATTATGTGTGCAAAGAGAAAGAATTAATTTAGCTGCCAATTACACTAAACTTCTATTCATATTTTGTTTGTACCTTTTTATACAAAAATAATGAAAAAATATAGTTAGCTTGAATTTAGATGTTTGCAACGTCTTCCTATTTTTGGTAGTTTCCGATCAGAAGCTTTTTTTTATAAATAAACAATATCTTGTAATCTTGATTGATTTTATCTATCAAACCAAGATTACAGATGCTTTACGGTGTGTATTGTCAGAAAATTTTGGTAAAATAATGAGATGCAGATGAGTATATTTTTTTATTGGCTATTTTTTATGTCAAGATTTCGTCAAAAAAAGAGATACTAGAAGCTATAAAAGTGAAGTGCAGTGCGCATTTATAGTAAAACAAGCTTTTTGCAATTTTGATAAATGATAAATTATGAATGTTAAGTATTAAATACTTGTACTCGAAATGTAGCTAATGTTACTTTTATCTTAGTAAATATCTAGGAATATTCTTACCAACTAATTATCAGATTAATCCCAAAATTACCAGTAAATTAGTTTATTAATATCTAAATTTACTGAAAAATAAAGATTTTATCTCGCTTGATTAGGCAGTTATTTAGCATTAATTTCTCGCAGTTTTTTCACTAATCTTGTGACAAACAAATCCACAAATATATCTTGCTAATTTATTGAACATTTATCAGTTTTTGTGGTTTTATTAGCCAATAATTGATAAAGGAGTAGTTCAATTTCTTCTGGAAATCCCATAACAGTTATTCACTACAGATTGCTCTAGAATTATGCCAGAAACTCTTTTTAAAATAGACTTGACTAAGCCAATGTCCGAACAAGAAATTCCAGGACACAATCGTTGGCATCCTGATATACCTGCGGTAGTTTCAGTAAAACCTGGGGATATATTTCGTATTGAGTGCAAAGACTGGACAGATGGTCAAATTAAAAACAACGACGATCCTAGTGATATCAAAGATGTCGATCTTAATATTGTTCATGTTCTCAGTGGTCCAATTCGTGTTGAAGGTGCTGAACCTGGAGATATTTTAGTAGTAGATTTACTAGATATTGGTGCATTACCAGGAGATGAATGGGGCTTTACAGGAATTTTTGACCGTAATAATGGCGGTGGATTTTTAACCGACCATTTTCCCGAAGCTGCTAAAGCTTGTTGGGATATACAAGGTATCTATACCAGTTCTCGCCATATTCCAGGAGTTAGATTTGCAGGTATTACCCATCCTGGTTTAATTGGCTGCGCTCCTTCCATGGAATTGTTACAAAAATGGAATAAGCGAGAAAAAGCCTTAGTAGAAAGGGGAGGACCACCTTGGAAGCCTCAAATTCCTCCTCTAGCAGCTTTACCTAATCCAGAACAAGCGGTTTTAGGAAAATTAACAGGTGCAGAATTTGACAAAGTAGCAGCTGAAGCAGCTAGAACTGTACCTCCTAGAGAACACGGAGGAAACTGCGATATTAAAAACCTTTCTAAAGGTTCACGCATCTACTTTCCTGTATATGTAGATGGGGCAAACTTATCTATGGGAGATATTCACTTTTCCCAAGGAGATGGAGAGATTTCTTTTTGTGGCGCGATTGAAATGTCGGGTTATATCGATCTCCATGTAGATATTATCAAAGGTGGTGTAGAAAAATATGGCATGGTTAACCCCATCTTTAAACCTGGACCCGTTGAACCCCATTATTCAGAGTATTTAATCTTTGAAGGTATCTCAGTAGATGAGTTTACAGGAGAACAATATTATCTGGATGCTCATGTATCCTATCGTCGTGCTTGCCTTAATGCTATTGAATATCTGAAAAAATTTGGTTTTACTGGAGAACAAGCCTATTTACTATTAAGTTGCGCTCCTGTAGAGGGTAGGATTAGCGGTATTGTGGATGTTCCCAATGCTTGCTGTACTCTGGCTTTACCTACGGCAATTTTCGATAAAAGTATTTTGCCGACATAAAGATATCTTGATGATTAAATAACATCTTGAAATAGAAAGGTGGGCAAAGGTATTTTTAATTATTTTTCGATCTTAAATCTAAGTTTTGCCCCCCCTACGGAAAATTAATCATGAATTATTTGGTAACTGATAACTGAAAATAATGCCTTTATACGAATACCGTTGTAATACTTGTGGTGAATTTGAAGCAATGCGATCGCTTTCTGATTATAATACACCAATGCCATGCCCTAAGTGCGAGAATATTGCCGTAAAAATTTTTTCTGTACCCAATATTAATCTCAATTCTGGCAGTTTATCAGCTATTGCTAAAAGCAATTCTACTGAACCACGTCTAGTAAAACAAAAATCAACAGAGCCAAAAAAACCAAGATATCAACAAGTTAAGAGTAATCGACCTTGGATGATTTCTCATGCACCATCCAGGTATTAATTAACTACTTACCGACCAGGTAAATTGGTACAAAAAACTTAGGGAATAAAAAAAGAACTATGGTCTACTTCCAAGTAATACAAGGTATCAGGTAAATGTTAAACTTTATCCATTTAAATATAAATAAAAGTTATAGTTACTTGGATTATTGGTACTAAAATACTAATTAATTCCCCTTAAAAGTTAAAATCTTAGCTGTTGATCAATTCTGAAAAAAACTTGTCCATCTACTGCACTTGACAAATCATCATCACTGAACCATGCTATAATTGCTGTATAATGCTTATTGAATTAAGTTATGAACCTAAATTCAATAACTCTCTTTTGTCATGCTAAGAGAATTTAACGAATTTACCTTATTTAAGCCAACGAAAAATCAAGGTTTTAACCCACTCTGACAAAAGAGAGATAAGCTGATGTGCATCGAAATTGCATATGCTTTAGTAAGGAAACAAACCATCAAACCCTCTATTCATCTCCCCGTCGCCAAAATTAGGAGGTAAGAAATTATGATTTTAAGAAGGCGAATCTTAGCTTGCTCAACTCTGGTAGCAGGTATTTTGGGGCTCGCTCCTGCCATATATGCCCAAATATTTGATGCTAAGTTTCTGGCTAGCATCCCTCAAATATGTCAAGAGACAGTGAACATAGGAGGGACTTTGGGATTTGACCCAAATATTCTGCCGATTCAGGTGATCGGGTCTGGGTTGCCAACAGGTGCTGCTGCCGAGATTGAGGTTGACTGTAATAGTGTTGCCCAGATAATACTTAATTGGGTCGAAGTATCATCTGTACCTAATGTGGATCCTGGAGGTACAAATTATGACGTGAGTGTTGAGAATGTCACCACTGGGATTAACGCACTAGGAGAAGCACAGGCTCCTCGTGACATAAACTCTGGTGAGGTGGTTCCTTTGAATATTATCCAGATCGGTAGGGTTGATCCCGGAGTTAATGAATTAGACGTGGATTTGAGGGTAGATCGAGGAAGTGGTGGTGGAAACTTTATTGCAGGTCGTTATGAATACGAAGTTCAATTTACCATCACTCCATAGATAGGACTTGCTGAATAAAAGTGCTTGTAAGCTTATAAGTTCTAGAGTTATGAATCGTTTCTTCAATACCCTGTCGCTTGTTATTACTCACATCAGTCTTGGAGCATTTCTCTTTACCTCATTGTGCTGGCAGCCTAAAGTACAAGCACAAATGGGTGTTTGGCCCATGATTCTTAAAGCTGAAGCAAAGCGAGGTAGAGCCCAAGGCGTAATCAGTGTTGGTAATCAGGGTGAGCGACCAATTCGTGCTCGTGTCTATGCCGAGCCCTTTACCTACAACGATCAAGGTTTTCAAACCCTTGAATCAGAAGCCAGGGATCTTACGCCTTACCTACAATTTTCCCCTAAAGAACTAGTTATTCTTCCAGGTAAAACTCGTAAAATACGTGTCAGTAGCCTTTTTCCCCCTAGCTTGCCAGAAGCTGAGTATCGTGCTGCAATTTTCACTGAAAGACTAGAAGAGTCATCAACCACTTCTGTAGATGATACTAACAATCTAGCATTTAAGGTTACCTTTAAAGTCCGTATTGCTGTTGTTTTCTTTGTGTACCAAGGCAATTTAACACCAAATTTATCAGTAAAAGAAGCCAGTTGGAATGCACAACAAAAACAGATCCAAATTCTGGTAAGTAACACTGGGAAAGCTTCAGTTTACCCTTCAGTAAACTGGACATTAAAGCAAGGTGAAAATATAGTTGCAACAAGCGAATTGCCCAGACAAGGAATTATTACCGAGACCGAGCGTCATTTCCTCTTAAATTATCCTAGCAAAGAAGAATCTATTACTCCAGGAGAATATCAGCTTGTAGGTGAATTACTTTGGGGAGATCCTAATGCTCCAGAAAAAGCAGCTTTTAATGTGAATGTCACTATTCCTACTGATTCAGGAAAAAGCTTATGACTTTTTTCGATGAGATAGTTTATTAACAAAATTTACAAGATTATCATTATAGAAATTAAGGTCTCTACTTAGATGAAGATATTTACTTATCTTTTCTCAATAATTATAATTTACATTATTAGCAATAATATATTAATTACAAAAGCACAAGAAAATCTGCTCCAAATTCCAGAAAATACTCCATCTAATACTCAAAATTTAGATAATTCAACTTCAGAAAAATTAACAGAGCTAATTATTTTCCCCGTTGGGATTAATTTAGGAAAACGTAATGTGTTAACTAGTACCTTAATTCGGGGTTTAGAAGATGGCACTCAGGCGATTAATTTGAGTAACTGGTTGATTCCTTTTGATATTGTTATCCAAGCGTTGCAGTTTCAAGTAACAACTTTAGCTGACGGTCAACTAGAATTACGTTCTCCTGGTTCAATAGTTCGTATCAAACCGGATGAGTTAACTACTGATCCAGAATTAGGCTTGGTTATTTCTCTTAAAAAAATAGAAAGCCTTCTGAGTGTACCTAGTGAATTTGACATTAATGAATATGCCATCGTTTTTAGCCCTCCTTGGTTAGGTATCAAAAGGAAAAAAAAAGTAACTGAAGAAGACTTAATAATTATTGAAGGATTGCCAAAAATTGAAGCTCCCCACCTGACGCTAACTACTGCCGCTCAAGAAATAAATATTTCTGGAAATAGAAGTAATAATACTAATTCCCAAGCCAATTTTGCGCTGTTAGGTACAGCTTTAGATAGCAGTTGGTTTGTTCGTGTCAACCAACCCGATTTAAATGATAATAGAACTTGGCGACTTCAAGAAGCGCAGTTATTAAGACAAAGAAATCAAACAGATTATGTTTTTGGCTCACAACCAACTTTTTGGTCCAGTGAAACTAATAGTCAACTGTGGGGAATGACAACAATTCAGCGCTGGGGTTTTTCGCCTCCAAGTATTTTGGGAACAAGCAGTGGGTTTAATCCCCGTCAACGCTTACAAGCCAATGAGTTAAAGCGGACGATCAGCGGAAAAGCAGAACCAGGAACCTTTGTACAGTTAATTAAGGGTTTTGGTGATGAAATTATTGCGGAAACACTGGTGGATTCTTCAGGAGTCTATCGCTTTGAAAATATCCCCACAGGAGGTCGATCTGGAGCTAATAACTACAGCATTTTACTCTATCCAGGTGGACAATTAACTGCTCAACCAATAATTAGGAAAGCTACTTTTAGAAGTGTTACAGGTCAACTCTCTCATAAAGCTTCAGCTTTAATCATCTCTGCTGGTAGTAGTCGAGAATTTTCTGGAGAAAATGACTTGTTTGGTAGTTTTAGCGAATTGATCGGGGGAGTTGGCTATCGCTATGGTGTTTCTGAAA
>JASJDF010000064.1 GCA_030065715.1 Xenococcaceae cyanobacterium MO_188.B19
TCTCAAACCATCCCGTAGGATTTCCTTGTTGAATAAATTGATTGGCTAGTTCTCTAACTTTATTCATGGCTGGTTGGCGGTTCATTTAATTTCTGAATAACTTGAGCGAGAATTGCTAGTTAAAAATAACTTTAGAACTGATTATCTATCATAAATATGGACATTTTCGGAACATTAGCAAGGATCTCTCCTCTTAAAAAATATTATTATGCTTTTCTCATAATTTGCTTTATTTAAAGTACTTAATATACTATTTTTCTCATATTTATTTACATAACTTAACTTTAACTGGATTATCAAGATAAGATCAACACTTACCTAGTTAATTTTCATAGCTATTAGTGGCTGATCCATATATGGGGATACTTACAATAGAATTGCAGTTCACTTAAAAACATATAGCAGTCCTCAATGAGAGTAGAGCAATCACCAATGATTCAAGACCAATAATATGTGAAGCATTTTCCTTTAGCACAAAGGACACAAAGCTCGATAATTCTCAAAAATCAAATCGGAATACTATACATTTATTTACTACCCTATGAACCATGATACCTATGGCGATTTACCGAAAAGATCGTCGGAAAACAATCTTAAATTAATTGCCCAAGGAATTGGGGGAAATTTAGCTTTAGCATCCGTTCTGACTTTAACCCTGATTGGGGGGATGGTACTGGCTTTAGTTTTAGCTGTCGTTTTTATTCTTGGTAGCGAAAATCCTGGAACAGGTTTAGCGATTTCTATTGGAATCACAATACTTTTTAGTATTGCTGCTTTTTTTATCTCCCCCTGGTTAATGGATTTAAGTCAAAAGTGGCTTTATCAAACTCGTTGGGTTTCTCTAGCTGAAATTTCCAATCTCAGCCCTGAAACAGCTCAAGTAATTCAGCGTGTCTGTGCCGAAAAAAAACTTAAGCAACCTCGTTTAGGGATTATTGATGATCAAAACCCCACTGCTTTTACTTATGGCTCTTTGCCTAATAGTGCGCGTTTAGTGGTCAGTCAAGGCTTATTTACCTATCTAGACGATGAAGAAGTAGCTACAGTATATGCTCACGAACTTGGTCACATTGTCCATTGGGATTTTGCAGTAATGACCATAGCTTCAACTCTAATCCAAATTTGTTATCTGGTCTATATCTTTGCCCGTCGTATGGGTACTCGGGGTAGCAGCAAGTCTAAAAGTGCTTTCCAAAATGCTGCTTTAGTAGCGTACATTTTCTATATCGTTGGCTCTTACTTACTACTATATCTATCTCGGATTAGAGAATATTTTGCTGACCGCTTTGCAGCAGAAACCACTGGTAATCCTAATGCTTTATCACGGGCTTTAGTAAAAATTGCTTATGGCATCGTAGAAGAGACTACCAACGCTCAAGAACCAAGTCGCTTACTAGAAGGAACTCGCGCCCTGGGTATTTATGATGCGAAAGCAGCAACTTCTACTGGAACAGCTTATCGTATAGCTGCTTCTCCTGAAAAAGTTGGTCGGGTATTTTTATGGGATATGTTCAATCCTTGGGGTTGGTGGATGGAGTTAAATTCTACTCATCCTCTAACAGGGAAAAGAGTCCGCGCCCTTAGTACCTATGCAGAACAATTAGGTTTAGCAGTAGAGTTCGATATGGGTCGAATTATTGGAGAAGGAAAACATCTCAATAAAAAACGTCTTTATGGCAACTTTGTAGGAGATTTATTGATTTTTTCCCTAGAAACTATTGGTTTGTTGGGAGGTTTTATTGTAGGCATATTATTAGCAGCAACATTGGCAAATGATGGGTTAATCCTGGCTTGTCCGATAATTGGTTTGGGCATAGGCATAGTTATCAAAGCTGTGGTGATGTATCCCAAATATCGTAATGCTCCAGCAACAGATATCCTGGAATTAATGTCCGATCCTTATGCCAGTCCTTTAAGAGGTAAGCCAGTGAAGTTACAAGGAAACTTGATTGGTAGAGGTCAAGCAGGTTACAAATTTGGTTCTGATTTTAAAATACAAGACCCAACAGGAATGCTCTATCTAAGGTATAGTTCACGTTTTGGACCCATTGGTAATTTCTTGTTTGGTATGAGCAGAGTCCAAAATTTGATTGGCTCTCAAGTAAATTCTCAAGGTTGGTTTCGTCGGGGTATTATGCCTTGGATGGATTTAGTTAAGCTAGAAACTACTGATGGTACGGTAGTTAACAGTTATCACCGCTTTTGGTCTTTTCTATTAGGTTTTGGTGCAATCTTTGTAGGCTTATTTTTAGGGTTAACGTAACAGCAACCTAAAGTAAGGTGGGCATTGCCCACCTTACAATGTTTATCCTCTAAATGAGTCAACAGTTTATTATGAAATAAGTCCAAGCAATAAATAAAATGCTCACAGAAATTCTATGGAAAATAGCAAGAAGCAAATTTATAATTACACAGTTCTGCTAGAAAAAGAACCGGAGGGGGGTTATCATGCTTTTTGTCCTATTCTCAAGGGTTGTCATTCTCAAGGAGACACTGTTGAAGAAGCTATCGAGAATATCACTGAAGCTGTTGAATTATATCTAGAGAGTTTAATAGCTGATAATCAACCAATTCCTAAAGAAGATTTAATTGTTAAGCCATTAAGTGTTTTAGTGTGAGTAATTTTCCCAGTGTTAAGGCAAAAGATTTTATTAACGTAGTTAAAAAAATAGGTTTTTATCTCGACCGCCAGAAAGGTAGTCATGCTATTTATAAAAATAATCAGGGAAATAGAGTTATTGTTCCTATCCATTCTGGAAAAGATTTAAAACAAGGTACTTTGCTAGGAATGATTAAAGATATTGGAATTGATAAAGAAACATTTTTTGAGTTGCTAAAAAAATAAGCTACCAAGGCGATAACACATAGGGTGGGCATTGCCCACCCTACGATGTTTATACTTTTGCCAATTGTTTTTTAACTGGCGCGGTTAAGGCTTCTTCTAGAGGAGCGCAACCTAATTTATCCTCCAAGATTTGCATCACTTCACGACCAAAATCATTGGGGTTTTGCTTCCAAGCTTGCAAACATACTTCACCAAAGAAAGAACCTAAAGGCTCGGGATTCCAGAGGAGTTTTTTAGCTGTCCAAGGCATTAAGCTCATAGGATCGTATCCTGGTTTAAGAATGTTTTTCTCAAAAGCATATTCTTCTAGATGGGTATGGGGTTGTAAACCAATAAAAAAGATAGCAGGTTCTACTTTATCTGCGCCAAAAATCTTTTCTAGTTCTCGATGATAGGCAATTGTTTGACGGATTGTCTCATAGGTTTCATCGATGACATTAAACGAATAGTTAACCGAAACTATATCGTTAAATCCTGCTGCTTTTAAGTCCCGACAGTTTTGTAAAACAGTGCGGAGATTATAACCCATCCGCATCTTTCTAACCAGTTCTTGAGAACCGCTAGTAATGCCAATTTCAAAGTAATTCATCCCTGTCTTAACCATCAAGTCACATAATTCAGGATTGAGGTTATCAGCCCGAATATAAGAAGCCCAATGGATATCAGTCATGCCTGAATCAAGAATTTTTTCTAGTAACCCTATAGCATCAGCAATAAATCTTTTAGCAGGAATAAATTGAGCATCGGTAAACCAGAAATTACGAATTCCTCGGTCATAGAGTTGGCGCATTTCTTTAACTACTTCATCATGGGGATTAATTCTTACTTGTTTCCCTTCTACTACTGTATAGACACAGTAGCAGCAGTTGTGCGGACAACCTCTTTTAGTTTGTACGCCAATATAAAAGTCATTTTCTTGCAGATAATAGTCAAAATCTGACCAAATAGTTTGGATATAGTCGTAATTACAAGCAGTTTTCTCTAAAGGTGTCGGTTGCTCATGAATCATTCTCTCTCTGGGTTGAGTTTCCCCAGCTATGTAGCAACGCTCATCACTAAAATCTTGACCTTTTAAGAGTTTTTCTAGTAATTGTTCCCCTTCTCCTACGGAAACAATTGTGCCTTTGGGAAGTTGTTTTTGCAGTTGCTCATAAAAAACACTAACAGCACCACCACCAACTACTGCACGAGCTTGAGAGTTATATTTTCTAGCTCTAGTTAATCCTCGACGGATTAAGCCTTCATTGCGCCATAGTTCTCCATAGTAAGCGGTTGTAACTTTTAAGCCTCCTAATGCTCCTTTTAACTTCACTAGGGGATTTTTAGCATAGTAAAATTCAAAGGCATTTTGTAAAGGATTACCGCCTCTACCTCCTACAGGCGCATATATTTGAATATCACGCCAAGAAAAGACTAGTAAAGTCGGCTGAAATTCATCAATACATCTATCTAAGGCAGTATTGAAGTCTAAAGGCGGTATTGTTCCTAAATCAAATATTTTCTGCTCTATTTCAGGAAAAACCTTATGAATATGATCGGATAAATAGACTACTCCAATAGGGAAAATGGGGTTACAAGGGAGGCGAACGTATAAGATTTTTTCATTCATAATATGGAAGCTACTGTGGAGTTGCCTGGTTTTATGAGTAACTGAGAAAAGTAAATAGAGTATTTATCTCATATTTTGTTTATATATCTTTACTTTAACTACATTATTTGTTTAGGATCAACTATCCCTTATAACAATCCTAAACAGGCTAAAATGGGGAGCGACTGAAAAAAGACTTTTTATATAGTTTTTTCAATAGACTTTACTAAGAGAGATTATGGATAATAATGATTGGCTTAGACAGTTATTAATGATGGGTGTGGGGACAACTTCTCTAGTCGCCGAGAAAATTAAAGAAGCTACGGATCAATGGGTCAAAGATGGCAAAATTGACTCTGAGCGTGCCAAGGCTTTTGTTGATGATTTGATGGGTCAACTTAATGCAGATCCTTCTAACTTTCAAAAACAGATGGAAAGGCAGATGAAAAATATACTGCAAGATTTGGGGGTACCTCGCCAATCAGAAATAGATGAACTTAGGGGACGTATTGATAGATTGGAAAGACAAATCAGGGATTTAGAAAATAAACTTTGGCGATAAGACTAGGTTAGTAGTTATTGGTTAGTGGTAAGTAGTAAGTAGAAAAATTTGCTATTTACCTATTTACTACTTGCTGAATAAATCTAAAATCCTTGTAAATTAAAACCTAATACCTAATACCTACTGCCCTAACTCACTGATTGCAATAAAAATTTTTCTGCCAATTCTGAGGTTAAAGGTTTAGAAAATAAAAATCCTTGACCAAATTCCACCCCTAAAGCCTGAAGACTTTGTAACTGTGTCTTAGTTTCAATTCCTTCCGCAATTACCCTCATATCTAGAGCTTTGGCTAGGGTAACTATGGTTTTGACAATTTCGGTATTTTGCTGATTAATATTCATAGCATTAACAAAAGATCGGTCTATTTTTAAGTTATCTACAGGAAATTGGGGTAAATAGCTTAAAGAAGAATAACCAGTACCAAAATCATCGATTGATAATTGGATGTTACGATTTTTAATTGCCTCTAACACCGCAATAATTTGTTCTGAATTTTCAATCAACATACTTTCAGTCATTTCTAGCTTCAGACAATGACTATTTACTTCAGTCTGAGCAATAATGTAGTCGATAGAACTTAAAAAATCAGGATGGCGTAATTCGTCTCCTGTAACGTTAATACTCATGGTTAAAGAGTTTGCTTCGGGTAGTTTATTTTGCCAAATTTTTAATTGAGTACAAGCTTCGTACATGACCCACTTACCCAAAGCAATAATTAAACCAGTTTCTTCAGCTAAAGGAATAAATTCACCTGGAGAAATGAACCCACGACGGGGATGTTGCCAACGTACCAGAGCTTCAAAACCTGATAATTTTCCATTATGGAGAGAGATAAGTGGTTGGTAATATAGGACTAATTGCCATTGGGATATCCCCTCTCTAAGTTCATTTTCTAGCTCTAAGCGGTGCATGGCTTGAACATACATCTGTTGATTAAAAATTTCGTATCTTGCTTTGCCTAATTCTTTTGCTTTATATAGTGCTGTATCTGCATCACGAAGTAAATTAATTTCTTGGTGATATTGATCTGTACCGATGACAATTCCAATACTTGCAGTAATCATCAAGCTACGATTACTAATCTCAAAGGGTATAGCAAACTTCTCTAAAATTGCTTCTGCAACTACTATTGCATCATGGGGATTGCTAATTTGCTCTAGAAGTATCGTAAATTCATCTCCTCCTAGCCTAGCGAGAGTATTTGGGGCAGCCACACAGCAATTTAATCTTTTAGCGCAAGCAACTAGTAATTGATCTCCTGTTAGATGTCCTAGACTATCGTTAATTATTTTAAAACGATCTAAATCAATGAAGAGAATAGCAAATTGCTGATCGGGGTTATTGATGGTGTGTGTTAGACATTTTTTTGTCCTCTCCATAAATAAACTCCGATTAGGTAATCCTGTAAGACTGTCATGTAAAGCATCATGACGTAATTTTTGTTCTAATCGATGACGTTGGAGAATTTCTTGTTTCAGAACCTGATTGGCAGCTTCAATTTGAGCAGTCCGCTTTTGGACTCTTGCTTCTAATTCTTGATTTAAAGTTTTAATTTCAGCATAAGCTGCTTGCAATGCTAGTTGATTTCTAACGCGAGCTAATACTTCTTCGACTTGAAAGGGTTTACCAATGAAGTCGGCTCCTCCAAGGTTAAAGGCTTTGATCTTATCTTCTAGATCGTCTTGTGCGCTGAGAAAAATAATCGGAATTGAGCGAGTTGCTGCATTAGCTTTTAGTTGTTCACAAACTTCATACCCACTCAAGTCAGGCATATTAATATCTAACAAAATCAAATCGGGCAGATCATTCTTTGCACCCATTAGTGCCATTGAACCATTTTTGGCACGACGTACTTTATAACCTTGTTTGGTTAACGTGGTAGATAGTAGTCGCAGATTTTCGGGAACATCATCAACGACTAAAATTTTACTAGGGGCTGTTGGCGGATCGATTTGATTCATGCTGGAGTAGTTTATTGGGTTAGTTGTAGGATCAGGTCGAAGTCTAAGTTTTCAATTTTATTGATCAGGGCTTTGGCGATCGCATTTTGTTCATCGGGAATTTGGTCAATTAACTCTAGTAGTGAATCTTCATCTAGTTGGGAGGCTGCACGATTCACTTGTTCTTGCCATTGAGAGGGCATAAAAGATAAATCCTCTAGGGTTAAATTTTGATTATTAGGAGCAATAGAGCTTTGAGCTGGCTCTAGTGTTTCATAAATGTAAGTTACGGGTATATGTTGCCCAATTTTGTCAAAAAGCAGTTCATCTTTGATTGGTTTAGTCAAAAAGTCATCACAACCTGCTTGTAAAATCTCTATTTTGCTTTCGGCAAAAGCACTAGCTGTCAGAGCCAGAATTGGGATAGGAGACTCTTTAGCTTGGGCTTTAATGGCAATAGTGGCATCGATACCGTTCATTACAGGCATATGAATATCCATCAAGATTAGATGGGGTTGCCAATCAGACCAAATTGCAACGGCTTCTTTTCCATTGGCAGCTTCTTGAACTTCAAAGCCCATAGCAGTAAGGAGATGATTCATCAAAAGACAATTTTCGGGTTTATCATCCACTACTAAAATGCGATATTGGGGTTGTCCTGGGGCTAATGCGATCGCTCGTCTCAGAGGTTGAGGAGAACTCTCTACTACGGCGACAGCTTTAACAGGTAAAGTTAAGGTAAAAGTAGAACCTACTTGTAATTGGCTCTCTACTGTAATATCGCCCCCCATCAAACGGGCAAATTTACGACCGATAGAAAGTCCTAAACCAGTTCCCTGTTGAGATTTAACTCCTGCTTCTGTCTGTACAAAAGGATTAAATAAATTCTGGATTTCTGAGGCTGAAATACCTGCTCCCGTATCTTGAACAGCAAAACTCAGAATATGGGATTCTCCCCACCCCCTTGTCCCCTTGTCTCCCATAGACTTTTGAACAGTTACACTCACCCTAACTGACCCCTGAGAAGTAAACTTTATAGCGTTATTGATCAGATTAATCAGAATTTGACGGACTTTACCCTGGTCAGTTTGAATATAAGCAGGTACATTATGCGATCGCTCAAAAACTAATTTTAATCCTTTTTCTTGGGCTTTCAATCCCAACATTTCGGCTAAAGAATCCAATATATAGTGCAAGTCAAAGTTATTTAACTTCAGACTGGTTTTTCCTGCTTCAATTTTGGTCACTTCCAAAACATCGTTAATTAAAGCCAGTAAATGTTCCCCACTTTGATTGATAATTCTGAGGGTTTCTTTTTGTTGGGGTGTGGCAGTACCATCCCGATACATCACCTGAGAAAAACCCAGGATCACATTTAGAGGTGTTCGCAATTCATGACTCATATTGGCTAAAAAAGCACTTTTAGCATAGTTAGCTGCTTCCGCTGCTTCTTTGGCTTTAGCTAGTTGCTGACTGCTTTCTTCTAAAGAATGACTATATTCAGCCAGATCGCCATGAATTTGTTTAAGATAGCGGATCATCTGGTTAAAGGTATTTGCTAGAAATCCGATTTCATCATTAGATTCCACTACTGCTTGGGCATCAAAATCCCCTTCCATAATGCTGGTAGTAGTTTCGGTTAAACGTAAAATCGGTTCAGCAATTTTATGACGTAACCATAAACCCATAATAATTGCCATCAAAAACGCGATCGCACTTGCTGCTAAAGCTTGCCACTGAGCTACAATCAACTTCTGACTACCTGTTGCTAATTCACGGCTCAAAGCTTCCTGTTCACTAGTGACAATTTGCTCCAAAAGAGACAACATTTCTGTGGTCAAAGGCTCAACTTCTTGGTTTAAAAGATATAAATCTTGCCTACTTCTTTCTCCTTCTACAATGGTAAACATTTCAGGAGATAGGGCAAAAAAACCACGATGGTTGTTGGCAATGATCGCTAAATGAAGTTGCTGGGATTGAGTAAATAGAGCTTGTTGTTTTTTTAATTTTTGCCATGCTTTCTGATTAGCTTGAACTTGAGCAGCGTATTCAAAGCGGAAAGAAGGTTCTTGCGTTACTAAATAACCTCGAAGCGAAGACACTAACAAGGCAAATGAACTTTGATAATCTGCTAAGTCTTTGAGTAATAAAGTATTGGTAATACTGGAATCTCGCTGGGATTGTTCTTCGATGACTAGGGCAGTTTCCCTGAGAATAATCGCAATGGGAACTTCTCCTTCGTCTTTTAATAGTTTGAGGGCAGGTTGATTACTCAGATAATTATCCTTCAGCCGAAATAGCTGATAGGGTAGTACTTTCCATTGCTCATATTTTGTTTCCAACTCCTGTAACCGCTGTTGATTTAGGGTTGATGATCTATTAGCTGCTAAGGCGATCATTAGCTGTAATTCTTGTTCAAATTCCTGTCTGGCTTCTTGATAGCGATCGCGTAATTCCGATTCTCCCGTGGCTAAATATCCTCTGACATGACCCAACATGCGTAAAAGATCGGCTTCTGCTTGAGCAGAAGTAATAGCAGTAGGGACTCTTAATTTTTGAGTCCGCCGAATGGTTTTGGTTGCCACAGTGCTACCAATATAATTCCCACCTACTACTAAAAAAGTTAAGCTCACTAAAATCCCGAAGGCAATTGATAAAGTGTGACTTATATTTAAGTTTTTAAGTTTAGTTATAAGTATTTTGCTCACTTGCTGCTTCAAAATATTTAGGAAATCACGCCATTCATCACAGAATTGGCAAATGCTAACTCATTAATTGAGTGCCATTGCTGTATTTGAGTGCGAAAAGCTTGCCATTGTTGGTAAATTGCTTTAAAGTCTCGATCCATAGCTGCCATCTCTTCATAGAGCTCAAAGGCTGCTGTATAAGCAGCCTGGAGAATATCTTGGCTAAAAAGTAAGAGTTTTGTGCCATCGAGCACCATTTGCGCCAATACCTCTCCATTAACAGCATTAAATTTGGCTAACATCTTGCCGTTAACGTCTGCTGCTGCTGCTTTAAATATCTCTTGGTATTCTGGAGGTAATTTCTGCCACTCAGTTAAATTTACCTGAAACTCATAGCTAGTACCAGGTTCCCACCAGCCAGGATAGTAGTAGTAGGGGGCAACTTTATCTAAACCCAAAGTTCTATCTGAATGAGGATTTTTCCATTCCGCTGCATCAATTTCTCCCCCTTCTAAAGCAGCAAAAATGCGATTACCTGGTAGAGAAACAACTTCTACTCCTAATCGCTCTAAAATTAGTCCGCCCATACCTGGGACTCTCATTCTCAAACCCTTAAAATCTTCAATAGTATTAACTTGCTGTTTAAACCAGCCTCCCATTTGCGTTCCTGTATTGCCTCCAGGAAAATTAATAATGCCCAAGTTAGCATACAATTTTTGCATTGCTTCTAAACCTCCACCATAGTAGAGCCAGGCATTTTGTTGGGTGGCAGTCAAACCAAAGGGCATAGTGGTGCCAAATGCTAGGGCTTTACCGTACTTGAGATAGTAGTAACCAGCAGAATGACCACATTCTACTGTGCCATCTTGAACCCCCTGGAGTACTTCTAGCCCTTCTGTTATTTCCCCTGCTGCATAGGGAGTAATCACAAAACGCCCATTAGTCATAATATTTACTTGCTGACAGAGTAGATCTGCTGTATCAAATAGTATTTGCAGGGATTTGGGCCAGCTAGTAGCCATGCGCCAACGTACTACAGGTAGATTAACTTTTGGGTTAGTAGTGGGTGGAGTGGTCGATTCAGGTGAGCGATCGCTACAAGCTCCTAATGCCGTAGCTCCAATTGCACCTAAGGTAGTATTAGTGAAAAATTGACGGCGGGGGATGCTCTTGGTCAAAGAGCATATCCAACCGTCGTGTTGACGACGTTTCATTTACTTGATTGTTTTAGAAGTGAAATTAGCAAAGCTTAGTTCGTTAATCTGATTCCAGCGATAAACTTGAGCGCGAAATTTTTGCCACTGTCGATATACTTGGCGGAAAGTTTGATCCTTGTCACTGTAATCTTTTAGTACTTCTAAAGTAGTGTTTTGGGCAGCCCTGATAATTTCGGAACTGAAGGGGATTAACTCGGTTCCGCGATCGCGTAATTGCTGTAGGGCTTTACCATTTTTGGCGTTATACTCTGCCAACATCGTGTTATTAACCGTAGTAGCAGCAACTTTCAGTATTTCCTGATATTGTCTAGGTAATTCTTGCCATTGCTGTGCATTAACCTGTAATTCGTAAGTTGTGCCAGGTTCCCACCAACCAGGATAGTAGTAGTAAGGAGCTGCTTTAGGTAAGCCCATAATTTCGTCATCGTAGGGATTGTTCCACTCCACCGCATCAATTTTTGCTTCTAGTAATGCTGGAACAATTTGATCTGCTGGGAGCACTTGTACTTCTACTCCCAGACGAGACATGACCTCACTACCTAGTCCAGGAATTCTCATTTTTAAACCTTGAAGATCTTCAAGGGTAGAGATTTTACGTCTAAACCAACCTCCCATCTGTACTCCCGTATTACCAGCAGGGAAACTGATAATACCTAAGTCTTGATAGATTTTATTGATCAATTCTTGACCCCCGCCATAATAAAGCCAAGAGTTTTGCTGTTCAGCATTCATCCCAAAGGGAATAGTTGTACCAAATGCTAAAGCAGGATGTTGATCGAAATAATAATAACTGGCAGTATGACCACATTCTACAGTATTTGCTTTTACTGCATCTAATACCCCAAAACTAGAAGTTATTTCTTCTGCTGCATAGGGAGTGATGGTAAAACGACCATCGGTCATTGCCGAAACGCGATCGCAAATTCTTTTAGCCCCACCAAATAAAATATCTAGGGATTTGGGCCAACTAGTAGTCATTCGCCACCGAATTGTCGGTAGAGAATTAGCTTGAGAAGGGGAAATTGGGAAAGCCAAAGCGCTAGTTGCCCCAATTACCGCCGAACCTAATAAGTAACGGCGTTTCATAGAAAATTTCTCTAAATAAATGATCTACTTAGAGTATTCCCAAAAAAGCCTAACAGTATGACAGGTAGTGATTGTGACCTACCTTTAGCCTGAAGGCGTAAAGGCTTCTTGTATCATCCCGACTTATCTAGACAAGAACAATAAACTCGCGCGTTCCTTTGCTGAGTAAAACTCAGCAGGGTCGCTCGTCAATGTTGAAAACAAGCCCCCGAAAGAGGTCGATCCTCAAGCTTTTTGCTAGTTTTACAACTAACCCGTTCGGATCAGCCCGACCCTACGGTGAAACAAAAATTGTTTCTAACCTACTGCTTGGATATTTTACCTGTACAAGCTGTCTTGGTGCGCGTTCACGGATAAACCGCACAATGCCCTTGCGTCTTTCGCCGCCCTAAAGGATACCGCTCCGCATAACGCGGGGTCGGCACCGCTTTCTGTACAGAACCCGCTATATCCAGTTATCAAGGTACTTTCCTACTTTTGCTTGGTTTTCGCTTATTGAGTAGATGCAAGTATTGTACAACAACTGAAAGCCTTGCTATATCAAGATTTAACGTCGAAAATGTAAACCTATGACCAATAATTTATCGCACTCGTTTTGATCCCTTGCCGTTTAGGGCAAGGGTATTCTCACTCGCAATTATAAGGCTCTAACGGTAAGGTGAGAGTAGACAATACTAGTAAATAAACCGCTACTTAAACCCTGTCCACTTAGAAAACTGTAGTTTTATTTTAATTACTGTTCCCTATTCTCTTTTCCCTTTTCCCTATATGGGAAGCAGTTATCCGAAGGTGTACCCTTTAGGATTCCCTCGAACAGATAGCTAAAGCTAATTTCGGGTAATAATGGCTGAAATATTGACTAAATCCTGGTTAATTCACTCTAATGAGAGATTTTTTGATTCTTGAAGGATTATGATTTGTTCAGCGTTAACTTCTTTGACACCTTTTTCTGCCCTTGCAATATTTACCACTCTTTCCAGGGTGTATTTATCTGTTACTGTACCTTTTAAAATTATTTTTCTGCCACTTTGGGCTATATGAACATTATTGTCATAATCTAGGGCTATTAAAATTTCATCTTCTCTCAGAGACTTACTGATTCTTGTTGCTAAACCGCTTTCAGTATATCTTCCATCTATACCAATTCTTTCTTTGGGAATTGTGGATAGTTCCTCGGTAGTAATTTTTTTATAACCTGTTATTATCAAAAAAGAAATTGGTATTAGGATGATCGATCTTATCGAAACTAAACCATATCTTAATTTCATTGCTTTTTTAATTTAAGTATTTATACTGATTAGTATAGTAGTTTTTACTACTCAAGTAAATAGTCTATCTAATAAATTATTAACTAATGAGTATTAGACTAATCTTTAGTAAACTGAGATTTAATCTTGTCTATAGCACTACCCATTTCAATCGGAAATAAGATAACTGTATTGGAAGGACTTGCACCTAAACCATCTAATGTTTGTAACGTCCGCAACTCTAAAGCAATAGGATTATTTTTCATGATTTGAGCTGCTTGTGCCAAACTTTCTGCTGCTTGTCTGTCCCCATCTGCTTTGGTAATAGTAGCCCGTTTTTCTCTTTCCGCCGATGCTTGACGAGACATCATTCTTTTGAGATCTTCTGGTAGTTCAATATCTTGGAGTCGGATAGAGTCAATATGTAATCCCCAATCTCTAACTTGCTGTTCGACAATTTGGACGATGCGAGTTTGAATTTGATCTCGTTCTGACAATAACTCATCTAAACTGAGTCCCCCAATCACATCCCTTAATGCAGCTTGGGCGTATTCAGATACAGCAAAACGAAAGTCTTGAATAGAGATAATCGCTTTTTCAGGATCTTGTACCATAAAAAATAAAGCACTATCGATTTCTGCTGGTACATTATCTTTGGTAATTACTTTTTGGTGAGGTACATTAATCACTAAAGTACGAGTATCAATGAACCTTACTGATTCCAAAATCGGAACCACATAGAGAATACCTGGTCCTCGTACAGCTTGAAATTTGCCTAAACGTAGAATTACCCCCCTTTCCCATTCCGCAGCTACTCTTACTCCTCCTACAATCACAGACCACAAAGGAGTAAAAATTACTGCTGGAATAAAACCTTTAATATTTTTAGACTCAGTAGGTTTGAGAAACAAAAACAGAAAAATGAACAGTAATATAGTGGGTAGATAAAACAGAATTCCTCTTAATCCTTTACCCAAAGAAATATGTTTTTCTGTAGGTTCCGCATATACTTTATTGCTATCAATCATTTTTTCACATCTAAAGCTTATATCATAGTCTTAGTTCAAAAACCTGAATTTGATAGATAAACTTAGTGTTGTTTTAAGTTTTCTTGTAACAAATTGTATTGGGGATTTAAAATATCTTGTATTTGAGTTTTTTTAGTTGCTAACTCTGATATAAATTCAGGTTTTTCTAAACCATTACGCCACAAAATAAAAGCATCTTCTCCTGTTTTAGGATAATATTTTTTTCTTCTTCCTGCTACTTTAAAACCAAATTTTTTGTATAATGCGATCGCGACATAATTAGTAGTTTTTACTTCTAAAGTGGCTCTTTCTAATTTTCTGGCTACGGCATTTTGTAATAAACTAGTTAGTAATAGCTTTCCTAAACCTTGTCCTTGATGATCGGGATGAATTCCCAGCAAAGTAATATGAGCTTCCTCGACAATTGACCATAAGCATCCCAACCCAATTAGTTTCGCTTCTAAATTATCTTGTTTTAAAAAAAGTAACAAAATAGAACTATTAGGACTATCAATTTCTCTTTCATAGCCTTCTTTTGACCAAATACTACCGAAACAAAGTTTATCTAAAGCTAAAATTTCTGGGATTTCTTCTAAAGTTGCATTTTTCATTAACAATGATTTCATATGTTATTTTTTTCCCAAGAAAGACTTTCTTTATAGAATATTAATATAAAGTATTTTTTATTGATCCAATATTTGGAATAAATTAAACGAGTGATTAATCTACGCCCTGCCACTTTAGATGATCTAGATTTGCTACGGTATTGGGATGAACAACCTCATGTAATTGCCTCAGATCCTAATGACGACTGGGCTTGGGAGATAGAACTTGACCGCGATTTACACTGGAGAGAACAGTTAATTGCTGAAATTGATCTTCGTCCTATAGGATTCATTCAAATCATTGATCCAGCACTTGAGGAGAGTAAATATTGGGGCAATGTAGAGACTAATCTTCGCGCTATTGACATTTGGATTGGAGAAGAGAAGGATTTGGGTAAAGGCTATGGAACACAAATGATGCACCTTGCACTAGAACGATGTTTTATCAATCCTTCGGTTCAAGGAGTATTGGTCGATCCATTGGTTACTAATACCCGCGCCCACCGTTTCTACGAACGTCTTGGATTTGAATTCGTGGAGCAACGACAGTTTGATCAGGATCAGTGTTTTGTTTATCGTTTACACCGAAAAGATTGGTTTCAAGTAGACTTATTAAAAAATCAAACCGTATGAATTAAATCTGATACTAAATCCGCTTATCAAAGTATACTTTTAGTTTAAAGCGTAGAATTAGCTTAAACCTTTCTGAATTGACCGATAGGGAATGACCGAAGGGAATACTTTAGTGCCTTTAGGGCTAAATTCTGCATTCTAAATTCCCACAAATTTAAAGTGTTGTATCTA